>JABHAA010000108.1 GCA_018674495.1 Rhodospirillaceae bacterium
CGGCAACGGCCCCGACGTGCTGACCAAAGTCTCGATGATCGGCAACGACATGGCGCTAGACCCCGGCGTCGGCACCTGCGGCAAGGACGGCCAAGGCGTCCCCGTCGGCGTCGGCCAGCCGACCATCAAGGTGGACGAGCTTACGGTGGGCGGGACGGAAGTTTAAGAGAGAATGATGCGACCCCGCGCAAGCGCGCGGGGGACCCGACCCGGCCGAAGCCCGAGCAACACGACGATGAAGAATGGTGGCATGGTCGGCCCGTGCGCGGCTTGGTTGACGTGTCTCCCTTAATTCCCTGTCCCCTTAATTCCTGACGAAATAACCCCAACGGCATTGGTCATTGCACCCGCCCTTGACTTTCAAAATTTGGCAATATATTATACTGAATAATGGTAAAATTTTTTGCCGCAAACGGATTGGACAAGATTGCGGAAGTCGTGTGCCAGAATGGTATGCGCTCAACTCGTGGGGATGACCGATGAAATACACACCGTACGGCAAGTTAGTACGTAAATATCGTATAGACGAAGGAATTACATTGAATGAAATGTCAAAGGACTTTGATGTTACGCCCGCTTACCTTTCGTCGATTGAAACCGGGCGTAAGTCGGTACCACAAAAGATACTGGAAATGACTTTAAAGTTCTTCGCCTTGGAGGATGAACAGGAAGAGAAATTAGTCGAAGCTGCCGAAACATCCAAGCGTGAATACAAATTAAAGATGCCAATGGGAACACCGGACGGCGACCGGGAAATCGCCTCAATGTTTGCAAGGCAGTTTCCCGGCATGTCCGACGAAGAAAAAGAGCAGTTGAAGAGGCTTTTGGAAGGTAGGAGGCTGTGAGCAATATTGACTACGAAGCAGAGCCGTTAAGCCGCGCGAATATCAGGGATTACGCGACAAATATTCGCGCGGCAATTGGTTTCGACCAAACCCCATATATCCCGATTGGCGATTTGCTGGAATTCGTATTGCCAAGGGTGATGCCGGATTTCTTTTGGGATGTATGGGAGAAACAGCAGATGGGAGCCAGCCACGGCCTAGCCAACCCAGACACGAACTCGGTCATTCTGCGCAATGACGTCTACGTGGGCGCATGTAATGGCGTTGGGAGGGAACGGTTCACAGTCATCCACGAAATTGGCCATCTTCTGCTGCATCACAAGGACCGTCTTAGTCTTCGCCGGGCAGTCGGAAAACCGAAGGTGTATCGTGACCCAGAATGGCAAGCAAACTGCTTTGCCGGTGAGTTCCTGGTTTCACACAAACTCGTTAACCAATTCCATAATGTGCTGGAGGTTTCGTCAGCCTTTGGCGTCTCTATGGATGCTGCCAGAAAGCAACTTAAGGAGTTCGCCAAAAATGGCATCTGGCAGAAGTAGAAGAGGCAGCAAAGGTTTGCCGACCGATGCTGCCTCCAGTACACGTTACTCGCCCCTGAATGGATGTCTTGGCGCGAGTGGTGCATATGCCGATAACGACATATACGGGGTGTTACACATAGTCGTATTGGCGATATGCGCAAGCGTCAACCCCACATCCACATTAGGAGGCTTGCATGGTTAGACGCATTTTGCGGAAGCGCCCAGGTAAAGTCATCTTTCGCCGGTACCGCCGGTCGCGAGGTGGCCGCATCCTTGATGCCCATGATTATGGCATCAAGGCATGGCCCATACATATTAAGTAAGGGTAAACGCGGGTTCCAAAACGGGGGAGCAGAAGGCTACCCCCGTTGGCTTTCTTGGCCTTGTTGATTTGGGCGGGACTAATCAATGGGGCCAGGTCTTCAATTGTAAAATACCGGTCCGCGCTGGCGCGAAAATATTATTCCAAATTTGTTGCGCTCACCTTTTCAGGCGAACCATTACTATGTCATTGACGCAATTTTTTGCTCGCCTTTACTACGTCGTTGACATACATTTTTTATGCCTAAGAGACTTCAATCCGTCGTTGAAACAAAGCCAAATCTTAGCCAGTGCAAAGGCAATCTGACAGAAGCACAACGAGGCGAAGTCATAGATATGATCGCCGCCGATCCGAAATGCGGCGAGTTGATTACTGGAACTGGCGGCGTCCGCAAGGTTCGCTTTGCCAGTAAGGCCGGAAAAGGAAAACCGGGCGGTTCCCGGGTGATTTACTTTTTTCACAACGAAACAATCCCTGTTTTTCTGGTTGGTGTTTTCGGCAAGGGCCAAAGAGACAATATCAACGACGCCGAAAAGCGGGCATTTCGAAAAGCCACTCGCAACATTGTGCAGACTTACGGAGTAGAGAAATGACCAAAGCTGGCGACAAAATCCTAGCCGGTCTGGAATCCGCCCTCGAATATGCCAAGGGCAATACCGAAGGCAGCATCACCCACGAAATCGAAGTGATCGATGTCAAAGAGGTCCGGAAATCCCTCGGTATGACCCAGGCGGTATTTGCTAACACCTTCCACATTCCCGCCGGCACCTTGCGTGGCTGGGAGCAGAAACGCCGTCAGCCCGAAGGCCCGGCGAAAGTCTTAATGTTCCTGATCGCCAAAGAAGCGAAAGCCGTCAAACGCGCCTTGAAGGTGACCTAATTTCCGATAATTCGCGACAGAAACCTAATTTCAGCAAAAATCGATCTGAACCCTATTTGATTATTGATTTTGTTCCGGTTTTGTGCTAAAATCCCGCTTCTTTCAATTTAGGCTATAGCCGAGGATCGCCACGCCCGCTAGAGGGTTGGCGGGCGAATTTGTATGCCCCTATTTGCCATGCCCGCGCCGCATGACAAATAGGGGTAATCGCGCGGCCCCCTCCCCTAAAGGCCGGAGGAGTGAGCGTGAAATGTCTGTAAATGTCCAGGAACGTCCATAAATGGTGATGATGTCCATGGGAGTTCGGGTGTTGCATGTCGCACCCAGAGGTAAAAACCGTAACAAACCGTGAGGAACCGTCATAACCGTAAGGGGGGTGTATTAGGAAATATGTCGCAGCCATGTGTCGCAGCCGGGC
Source organism: Rhodospirillaceae bacterium (assembly GCA_018674495.1). Classification (GTDB taxonomy): domain Bacteria; phylum Pseudomonadota; class Alphaproteobacteria; order Rhodospirillales; family UBA2165. The sequence goes on from JABHAA010000108.1 coordinate 2,987, forward strand.
GCACCATACCAGGTGTGGTAGGCCGTTTGGTGCGTCAATCGGGCGGCCTTTGCTGATTTTCAATAAAGGCAAGAATTACCACAGAGGCAGTGAGACAGTGAGACAGTGAGAAGGAAGGGGAAGCGCCGTTTGCAAAGCAACGACACCGAACTAGACTTCCAACTCTACCGTTCTAACATTGCGAGGCATCGTTATGAGCAACATCAAAAACCGGCGCTGGGTACTGAACCAATATCCCGACGGCATGCCGGGTGCGGAGACATTCCGGCTGGAAGAAGACCTCTCCCTCGCCGATCTCAAAGACGGCGAGATATTGGTGGCGGCGAAATATCTCTCGGTCGATCCCTATATGCGCGGGCGTATTTCGCCGGCCAAGAACTACGCGCCCGGCATCGCGCCCGGTGAGCTGATGACCGGCGGCGGCGTTGGCGAGGTGATCGAAAGCCGCTCCGATAAATTCAAAGTGGGCGATTTCGCCGAGAGCATGGGCTTCGGCTGGCAGGCCTTCGCCGTCCTCGACGGAAACGCCGACGGCGTCGCACGGGTCGATGCGGATTTGGCGCCTATCGAAAGCGCCTTGGGCTGGCTCGGCATGCCCGGGCGCACCGCCTATTTCGGGCTGTTTCACGTGGCCCAGATCCAACCCGGTGATTGCGTGGTTATTTCAGCCGCGTCCGGCGCCGTCGGCCAGGTGGCGGGGCAGTTGGCCAAGGCCCATGGCTGCCGCACCGTCGCCGTCGCGTCGTCCCAGGCCAAGCTCGATTGGTGCGCCGAGATCGGCTTTGACGCCGGTGTCAATTACCGCGATGCAGGCGACGATCTGCCCGCCGTCCTTGGGGAAGCATGCCCCGACGGCGTCGATGTTTATTTCGACAACACATCTGGTCCGATCCAGGATGCGGTGATGCTGAACCTGGCTTTGGGCGCCCGCATCGCGCTTTGCGGCACCATTGCCTTGTCGGCCACGTTCGGAGCGCCCGATATCGGACTGCGCCTCAACCGCCAGCTCCTTATTAACCGGTCCCGTATGCAAGGCTTTCTGGTCACCGATTTCGCAGCCTATTACGGGGAAGCCAACCAGGCGCTGGCCGCCGCCAGGAACGCCGGCAACCTAAAATTCCGCGAAGACGTGATGGACGGTATCGAGGCCATGCCGGAGGCATTCCTGAAGCTGCTGACCAGCGACAATTTCGGCAAGCAACTGATAAAAATCTAAAACCACCATACCCTGCGGGGAGGGAAATTTCATGGGCAACGCTACCGCCCCGATACCATCGGACGTTCTCGATCATGTCTCCATCGCCGTGCCCGATCTGGAAGCGGCGGCGGATTTTTACCGGGACAATTTCGGCTGCACCGTCGGCGATGTGATCGAGGTGCCGGCGGATAACATGCGCATCGCCTATGTCGAGCTCGCCAACATCAAGATCGAGCTGATGCAGCCCCTGGACGCAGGCTCGGCGGTGGGCAAGTTTCTGGCCCGCAATCCATCGGGCGGCATCCATCATATCTGTGTCGCGACCCCGGACGCCGACGGCGCGGCGGTTGCGGCAGGGGCGGCGGGCCTTCGCATCTTGGGTGAAGGTGGCACTCGGCCCGGCCATCACGGGCGCAAACTGTTTTTTCTGCACCCCAAGGACTGCATGGGAACCCTGATCGAAGTCGAGGAAACGGATTAACACCTAAGGAGATCGAAACGTGGCGATAACCAGAGACTATAAGGAAATCCTGTTCGAGGTCCGGGAGGATACCGCCTGGATCACCATCAACCGGCCAGACGTGCGCAACGCCTTTCGCGAACAGACGTTGGACGAATTGACCGATGCGGTGAAGGCAACAAGGGAAGACCCGTCCATCGTTTGCGCCGTCATCACCGGCGCCGGCGACAAGGCGTTTTCCGCCGGCGGCGATTTCCACGCCATGATGAAGCTCAACCGGGCCAACGCGGTCATGTGGAACGACCGCATGCTGGGCCTCGCCATGGCCATTCGCGGCGCGCCGATCCCGGTCATAGCCATGGTGCACGGCGCCTGCATGGGCGGCGGCCACGAACTGGCGCTCTGGTGCGATCTGGTGATTTCCGCCGAGGATGGCGTCTTCGGCCAGACCGGCGCCAAGGTCGGCGCCTGTCCCACCGTGGGCGCGACCCAATATATCCCGCGCCTGATCGGTGATCGGCTGGCCAAGGAAATGATCTTCCTCTGCCGCACTTTTCCGGCGGAAGAGGCGGTGCGCATCGGGCTCATCAACCGGGTGGTGGCGAAAGCGGACCTGAAATCGGAAACCGAAGAATGGTGCCGGCGCATCAAGGGTTTTTCCGGGCAAACCTTGCGCGCCACCAAGAAAAGCCTCAACCACGAAGGCGACGAATTGTACGCCTCCTGGCAGGAAGGCATGGAGCTTTTGGCGGAGATTTGGGGATCGGAGGAAAGCCTGGAAGGCATGAACGCGTTCATGGAAAAGCGGGCGCCCAACTTCCACAAATTCCGCCTGGCGCGCAAAGATAAGATGGACACCTACATGGATGACTTCAACAACGACCGCAACCAGAGGCCAAGCGGCTGACATGACCGGCAACCAAGGAGCATTGGCGGGCATTCGCGTTATCGATCTGACCCGCATCCTGGCGGGGCCGTTCTGCACCATGAATTTGGGCGATATGGGGGCGGAGATCATCAAGATCGAACAGCCCGGCAAGGGTGACGATACGCGCGGCTGGGGCCCGCCCTTCGCCGGCGGCGAGAGCGCCTATTTTCTCGGCATCAACCGGGGCAAGAAGAGCGTCACGCTGGACCTGAAGGACGCGCGCGGGCTGGATATCTTGCAGCGCCTGCTCACCGACGGCGATGTTTTGATCGACAACTTCAAGCCCGGCACGCTGGCCAAGCTAGGCATCACTGGCGATTGGTTGTCCGAAAACGCGCCGCAAATCATCCATTGCCAGATTTCGGGCTATGGCGAGAAAGGGCCGAAGGGCGGTATGCCGGGCTATGATTTTTTGTTGCAGGCGGAAAGCGGGCTGATGAGCATCACCGGCGAGGAGGCCAGCGGGCCGACCAAGTTGGGGGTCGCTATTGTCGATGTGTGTACCGGCCAATATGCGGCGATGACCATCCTCGCCGCCCTCAACGCGCGCGGACGCACCGGCAAGGGGCAAAAGGTTTCGGTCAATTTGTTCAATACAAGCCTCTCCATGCTGGTCAACGTGGCCGCCAATTATCTGGTCGGCGGCGAGGCGCCAGGGCGCTACGGCAACGGCCATCCCAACATCGTACCCTATCGGGATTACCCTTGCGCATCGGGCGAGATCGCATTGTCGGTCGGCAACGATACCCAGTTCGCCAAGTTCGCCGCAATCGCCGGCCATCCGGAATGGGCCGACGACGCGGACTTCAAGACCAACGCCGGGCGCGTGGTCAACCGGGACGCGGTCGATCAGATGGTACGGGATGCGCTGGCCACCAAGCCGGCAGAAGATTGGATCACGGACTTACAGGGCGCCAGCATATCGTGCTCGATGATCTATCCGGTCGATCAGGCCCTGGAAAGCGAACAGGCCGCCGCCAATGAGATGGTCATTGAAATGGAACACCCGACGGCCGGCGCCTTCCGCGCCCTCGGCATCCCATTTGAGTTTTCCGATACGCCGGCGGCGGTGCAGGGCCCGCCGCCCATCCTCGGCGCCGACACCGACGCGGTGCTTGGCGATCTCGGGATATCGGAGGAAGATATCAAGTCGATGCGGGAAGACGGAGTGGTTTAGTAGGACAGCTTTTCGAAGACCGGCGTCACGTCACCGTTCCAGGCGCCGTCATAGAGGGCGAGAATTTCGTCGGCCGGGGTGACGCCCGATTGGGCGATCTCGAACAACGGGTCCAGGAACCCGGTTTCGTCAGCGCTGTTGCCGTCGGGCCTGATGCGCCGGGCAAGACCGCCCTTGGACATGGCCAAAACTTCCAGCGCCAGATCCTGCACATTTCCGCCGCGAAACTTGGTGCGAAGGGCTGTTGCCGGCACATCGGCGCGCAAGGTTTCCATCTCCTCGAACGACCAGTCGGCGACCAACTCCGATGCGGCGGCGAGGGCATCGTCGTCATACATAAGCCCCACCCAAAACGCCGGCAGGGCGCAAAGGTTGGTCCACGGGCCGCCGTCGGTGCCGCGCATTTCGAGAAACTGCTTCAGGCGCACTTCCGGGAACACCGTCGTCATATGGTCTTCCCAATCTTTTATGGTCGGCACTTCGCCGGGCAGCGCCGGCAGCGTACCATTCATGAAGTCCCGAAACGACTGGCCCGACGCATCGATATAGGCGCCGTCCCGATAGACGAAATACATGGGCACATCGAGGATATATTCCACATAGCGTTCGAACCCGAATCCGTCCTCGAAGACGAAGGGCAGCATGCCGCAGCGGTCGGGATCGGTGTCGGTCCAGATATGGCTGCGATAGCTGGCAAAGCCGTTCTTGGCGCCGCCCTTGAACGGCGAATTGGCCCAGAGCGCGGTGGCGATGGGCTGCAACGCCAAGGCGGTGCGATACATCTGAACCATACGCGCCTCGTCGGAATAATCCAGATTGACCTGCACCGTACAGGTGGCCAGCATCATGTGATGGCCGAGGCTGCCGCGCTTGGTCATATAGTCGCGCATGATCTTGTAGCGGCCCTTGGGCATCCAGTGGATGTCGCCGATATCCCAGGTAGGCGCATAGCCCATACCCATGACACCCACATCCATTTCGCCGGCCACTTCCTTGACCTGCTTCAAATGGCCGGTCAACTCGGAACAGGTCTGATGGATGGTTTCCACCGGCGCACCGGAAAGCTCCAACTGTCCGCCAGGTTCCAAGGTGACCGAAGAGCCGTCCGGCATGGTGAGCGCGATCACGTTGCTGCCTTCCCGAACCGGCGCCCAGCCAAAACGAACAAGGCCATCCAGCAGTTTACCGATGCCCTTCGGGCCCTCGTATTTGACCGGCGTCAAGCCATCGGGATCGAAGACAAATTTTTCATGCTCGGTGCCAATGCGCCAATTTTCGCGCGGCTTGCAGCCAGCGTCCAAATAAGCGGTGAGCTGGGATGTGCCGGTTATGACATCGTCCTTGGCGGACGAAGCACTCTCATGCGTGTCTAATTTTGTGGAATCCATCGTTACGTCCGAAACCTACGCCGCCGACCCTATTACTTACCGCCGCCAATCGCCGGCAATGGCCTGTATGCAGGCCAGCGCCGCAATCGCCGCCGTTTCTGCGCGGAGAATCCGCTGCCCGAGACCGGCGCGCCTAACAAAGGCGAGATTTGCGAGGGCGTCAAGCTCTACCTTCGCAAAGCCGCCTTCCGGCCCGATCAGGATGGCAATGGGGCTGGCGCCATTGGCGGAAATCTGGCCCGCCACTTCGGCGATCTGCGTGCCGCCGCCGGTTTCGTCCATGACCAGAAGCGTTCGCTCTTCGGGCCAGGCTTCGAGCGCCGCTCCCAAGGGAGACGGTTCGCGAATTTCCGGCAGACCGAGGCGTCCGCACTGCTCCGCCGCTTCGCGCGCAATTGTGTGCATCCGGTCGGCGCGCAGACGGTCGGCATTGGTATGCTGGGTGATCACCGGCCAAATGACGGCGGCGCCCAGCTCGGTGGCTTTTTGCGCGATCAGATCGTTCTGCTGGCGCTTCACGGGGGCGAACAGGAGCCAAGGTCCGGCGCTCTCATCCATATGGGGGCGGGTTTGGGCGCGCACATGCAGACGCCCGCCGCGCCGTTCCAGGGCGGCGATCTCGGCCATCCATTCGCCGTCCTCGCCATTGAACAAAAGCACGCTATCACCGATCTCCCGGCGCATGACGTTTTTCAAGTAGTGGACCTGCTCCGCATCCAGCGGCGCGCCGGCGTCGGCGGCCAGCCGGGCTTCTACATAGAGGCGGATTTTGGGAATATCGCTCATGGCCGCATAATCTCATTCCTCAGGGGTATTTGCCATCACGCTTGTCAACAAAGGCGAAACCTCGGGATAATGCGGCCATGAGCGAAATATCCGCCAGCGATATCCCCAAGGGCAATTGGGTCGAGCGGCTTTTGCCGGCTGGACTACGTCCCTATGCGCGCATGGCCCGATTCGACCGGCCGATCGGCACCTGGCTATTGCTGTTCCCCTGCTGGTGGTCCTTAGGCCTTGCCGCCGAGGGTTGGCCGAGCATGTATTTGTTTGTTTTGTTCGGGCTCGGCGCGATGGTCATGCGCGGCGCCGGCTGCACCTTCAACGACATCACCGACCGGGATTTCGACGGTCGCGTGGCGCGCACCGCCGACCGGCCAATCCCATCCGGCGCCGTCAGCGTGACCCAAGCGGTGATCTATATGGGAGCTTTGGCGCTGATCGGCCTTGCCATACTGATGCAGTTCAACCGCTTTGCCGTCATCGTCGGCGCCGCGTCGCTGCTCCTGATCGTCATCTATCCTTTCATGAAGCGCGTCACCTATTGGCCGCAATTCTTTTTGGGCCTCGCCTTCAATTGGGGCGCTTTATTGGGTTGGGCGGCGGTGCGCGGCGATCTGGGGTTGCCAGCGTATTTGCTGTATGCCGCCGGCATTTTCTGGACCTTGGGCTACGATACCATCTACGCCCACCAGGACAAAGAAGACGACGCGCTGGTCGGCATCAAGTCATTGGCCATCAAATTCGGGTCCGCCACGCGGCCTTATCTCTATATCTTCTACGCCATCGCCATCGCCTTGATGGCCGCGTCCGGCTGGGCGGCGGGTCTGTCCTGGCCGTTCTATGCATTGCTGGCTGCGGGCGCCGTACAGCTCGCCTGGCAGGCCCGGGACATCGATCTGGACGATCCGGTGGATTGTCTGGTGAAATTCAAATCCAACCGCCTGTTCGGCTGGCTCTTGGTCGCTGCAATGATTGCCGGGCGGGTGGTTTAGGCGGTATATCCCATTATCGGGGTTCAAGCTGTAGGGGGCGGCGGTATGGATGGGGATGGGATTGTTGGCATCGGCGCATCGCCGCCGCGTAAAGAAGACCAGCGGCTGCTGACAGGAAATGGCAATTATTCCGACGACGTAAATTTGGGCGGCCAGTTGTACGCCGTTCTGGTGCGCTCACCGCACGCCCATGCAAACATCAATACCATCGATACAAAAGCCGCCAAAGCGGCGCCCGGCGTCGCCGCCGTCCTGACCGACGCCGACTATCAGGCGGACGGTCATGGCCCATTGCCCAGCCCCGGCGCCAACCCGGCGCACACCTATGATTACAAAATTCAGGCGCTGGCGAATTCCGACGGATCGAACATATTTTCGGCCCTGATCCCGCCCCTGGCTTCGGACAAGGTACGCCACATCGGCGAGCCGCTGGCGATGGTGATCGCCGAAACCCTCGCCGCCGCACAAGACGCCGCCGAGCTGGTCGCGGTGGATTATGAGATTTTGGACGCGGTCACCACCATATCAGCGGCGCTGGACCCATCCGCCCCCACCGTCTGGGACGGCGCCGCCGGCAATATCGGCGTGGATGGCGAGCATGGCGACGACGGGTTGACCAGCCGGGCGTTCGATGCCGCCGATCATATCGTCCAGCAGCAGTTCGTTACCAACCGGGTGGCCAACGCCCAGTTGGAGCCGCGCGCCGCCGTCGCTGCATTTTCCGGCGACAACCTGACCCTCTATACCGGCAGCCAGGGATCGTTCGTCTACAAGATGGGCCTGGCCGGTATATTGGGCATGGCGCCGGAGAAAATCCGGGTCGTGACCCGCGATGTGGGTGGCGGCTTCGGGCCGAGGGGATCACTATACCGGGAATATGTGCTGACAGCCTGGGCGGCCAAGCGTATGGGCCGTGCCGTCAAATGGACGTCGGACCGCTCCGAAGCCTTTGTCAGCGATCACCAGGGCCGGGATCTGGTGGCCCGGACCGCCCTAGCGCTGGACAAGGACGGGCGCTTCCTGGCCATGCGCGTGCACCTGATCACCAATGTGGGCGCCCACGCAGTATCCTATGTGCCGCTCTCCAACGGGCTGCGGCTGGTGCCGACGGTGTACGATATTCCGGCCCTCCATGTGCGCTATCAGGGGGTGCTTACCAACACCGTTTCGATCAGCGTCTACAGAGGCGCCGGGCGCCCGGAAGCGGTCTATCATATGGAGCGACTGATCGATATCGCGGCCCGAGAGATGAACATCGACCGGGCCGAAATCCGGCGCCGCAATATCATTCCGCCCAGCGCCATGCCCTACACTTCGGCGGCCGGACTGATCTATGACTGTGGCGAATTTGAAAGCATCATGGACCAGAATTTGGCGCTGGCCGATTGGGCTGGCCTGGCGGCGCGCAAGGACGAGGCGCGCTCACGCGGCAAGCGGCGCGGCTTTGGCTTCGGCAATTATGTGGAAGCGCCGGTGGGCGCCATTCGCGAACGGATCGAGCTGGAACTCACAGGCGACGGCCAGGTGCGCATCGTTGCCGGCACCCAGTCCACCGGCCAGGGCCACGAAACCACCTATGCCCAGGTGGTGTCCGGCGAGCTTGGCGTACCCTTCGATGCCATAGAATTGGCCACCGGCGATACCGATGTGGTCAAGCTTGGCGGCGGCACCCATTCCAACCGCTCGATGCGCATCGCCGGCACCCTCATCCATCAATGCGACGCAGAAATTATCGAGACAGGCACCCGCGCGGCGGCAGCCATGCTGGAGGCAGGCGTTTCCGACATTGTCTTCGAGCGCGGCGCCTTCCAGATCGTCGGCACTGACCGGCAAGTCGGCATCTTCCAAGTTGCCGCCGCCCTGGAAGCAGGCAAAGTGCCCGGCTTGGAGGGCCAGCGGCTCGCCGCCGATGCGGATTTCGAAGGCCGCATCCCGGCCTATCCCAATGGCTGCGCGGCGGCCGAGGTGGAGGTGGATTTGGAAACCGGCGCGGCCCACATCGTCCGCTACAGCCAGGTGGACGATGTGGGCCGCGCCGTCAATCCGATGATCGTCGACGGCCAGGTGCATGGCGGCATTGTCCAGGGCGTCGGTCAGGCCCTGATGGAAAATTGCGTCTACGATCCCGCCAGCGGGCAAATTTTAAGCGGCTCGTTCATGGATTACGCGCTGATGCGGGCCGGCGATGTTCCCAGCTTCGCCATCGCCGTGCATGAAGTACCGACCAAGGGCAATCCGCTCGGCGTCAAGGGTGGCGGCGAGGGCGGAACGACGCCGTCCATGGCGTGTATCATCAACGCTATCACGGACGCGCTGGAGGAATTCGGCGTCGATCATATAGACTTGCCGGCCACACCGGAGAAAGTGTGGCGGGCCATTCACGGACAAACTTAGGTAACGACAAACATGGGAGGACGACATGGGTAGATTGGATGGACGGGTGGCGATCATCACCGGGGCTGCGCAAGGCATCGGAGCGGCCTACGCCAAGGCGCTGGCCAGCGAAGGCGCCCGCGTGGCGCTGTCGGATATTCAAGACGCCAGCGCGGCGGCAAAAGATATCGAAGACAGCTTCCAGGGCGCCGAGACCTTGGTCTTAAAGACCGATGTCTCCGACGAGGCGTCAACCGAAGCCATGGTCGCAGACACCGTGGCCAAGTTCGGCAAACTCGATATCCTGATATCCAACGCCGCCATGTTCGCGAGCGTCAGCCACAAGCCGTTCTTCGATATTCCGGTGGCGGAGTGGGACCAGATGATGGCCGTCAATGTGCGCGGCCCCTGGCTGTGCGCCAAGGCCGCCGTTCCCGAAATGCGCAAGAACGGCTATGGCAAGATCGTCAATATCGCGTCCGGCACCCTGTTCAAGGGGGTGCCCGATATTTTGCACTATGTCACATCGAAAGGCGCCGTCCTGGCCATGACCCGCTCCATGTCCCGCGAAGTGGGCGGCGACGGCATCTGCGTCAACACCTTGGCGCCGGGGCTGACCATGAGCGAAGGGGTTCTGGGGAGCGACGAATTTATGTCCGGGCGCGACGCGAACCTCGCGTCCCGCGCCCTCAAACGCTATCAGGAGCCCGAAGATTTGACCGGCGCCATGCTGTTTCTGGTGTCATCGGATTCCGATTTTATGACCGGCCAGTGCATGGTGGTGGACGGCGGCTCGGTCAATAATTAGCTATCGCCGGACCCAATCACCAAAGGCTCGATCAGGGCGCGGATATCGTCCGGCATGGCTGCTGAGGCGCGCTTTTGCACATCGAAAAACACTTCGGTCTCGGTCTGGGTGGCGCACAATCTGTCGTTCTCGGCGGCGTACATGCGCTGCTCGTGGGCCAGGCTCTTGCCGCCGATGCGCCGGTAGGCACCTTCGATACGCATCAACTCGCCGGCCTTGATCTCGGCGACGAAATCAATATTGACGTTGGCCACCACCAGCCCGATCCCCCGCTCCTTCAGGCTTTGCTGGCTTATGCCCGCATGGTGCAGCATCTGAAAACCACCGTCGTCAAAAAATTGGGCGTAATAGCGCACATTCATGTGTCCGTAGTGATCGCAATGGCGCGGCAGGACAATGCCGCGATAGGTGACGAACCAGTCGTTCATGGCTATCTCGCAATATAATTTCACTTCGGAACCGTCATAGCGCCGCCGGACGGGGGTGGGCAAGACCGGGCTTCGATCTCAGCCAGATTATCGTTGCCGTGATCAGATGATGGAGCAAAGGCCGGACGGCGCCTGAATTTGCTTGAGAGGAGGCGACCGGCTGTGTTTTAAATCAAGACGTTGCCGCAAATTCGAACCCCTGAGGAGCCAAAACAATGACAGGACCGCGCGTATCACTCAGCCATGCTGGTTTCCATGTGAACGATATGGACAAGATGATTGATTTTTACACCAACGTGTTCGGCCTCACGGTGACCGACCGGGGCGGCGACCGGCTGGTATTTTTGTGTGGCGATCCCAAAGATCATCATCAGTTGATCATGATCGGCGGACGCGACACCGAACCAGGCAGCAAACACTATGCCCATATGGCCTTCCGCGCCGACAGCATGGATACCTTGCGCGAAATTCACGCCAAGGCCAGCAATGAGACGGACGCAACCGATATCCGCACCATGACCCACGGCAACGCCTGGTCGGTTTATTTTCAAGATCCGGAAGGCAACACCGCCGAAGCCTTTTTCGATACTCCCTGGTATGTGCAACAGCCCTTCCTTGAGCCCTACGATCTCAACCAGAGCGACGAGGATATTTTCAAATATACCGAGGAATTGCTGTCAAAACATGACACCACTCGGCCCGTCGAGGAATGGCGCCAGGAATTGTCGGAGAAATTGGGCGCAAACTGATTTAAGGTTTAGCGGTCGGCCCTTAGTTAAATTTATTGATCACCAGAAAGAGTATGGCGGCGAGCACAGCGCTGGCCGGCACGGTGATTACCCAGGCCGCGATGATGGTCATCAAATGCTTACGCCGCACCAATTTGCGCGCCCGCGCCTTGGCCCGGCTTCGCTCGCTGGGCACCTCGGGCGGTGCGCCGTTCTCGGTACCGGCCTGAGCCCCAATCGCCTTTGGCATCGCGAATTTGATTCGGCGGTTGGTGATAAATTCGCGCAAAAACCCAACCCCGAAAACGGCGCCAACAGCGATATGGGTGGACGAAACCGGTAGGCCCAACGTGGAGGCAATAATCACCGTGATCGAGGCCGAAAGGGCAACGCAGAACGCCCGCACCCGGTCCAGCTTGGTGATCTTCTCGCCGACGATCTCGATAATCTTAGGGCCGAACAACAGCAAACCGACCGAGATGCCGATGGCGCCGATGGCCAGCACCCAAAGGGGCAGCGTCACCTTGGCGGCGACCGTGCCTTGGGTTACGGCGCTGACGATGGCGGCCAATGGCCCGACCGCGTTGGCGACATCGTTGGAGCCGTGCGCGAAGGACAAAAGCGCCGCCGCACAGATCAGCGGAATGGTAAACAGATTGCCCACCGATTTGCGGCGATTTTCGAGGTTCACGGCGGCGCGCACGACCGCCGATTTGACGATCACATAAGAAAGCCCGAAGGCGGCGACGCCGATTGCCGCGATCATGGAGGCATCGGGCCGCCAAATGCGCTTGAAGCCCTTCATTACCAGATAGACCGAAAACGCTGCCGCCATGATGGCGACCAGAACCGGCACCCAGCGCTTGGCGGCGGCGATTTTGTCATCCTTGTAGAGCACAGCGTATTTGATGAACAACAGGAAGGCCGCGGCGATCAGCCCGCCAAGGAGCGGGGATATGACCCAACTGGCGGCGATTTTGGCCATCACCACCCAGTTGACCGAAGAGACGCCGGCCGCCGCGATGCCCGCACCCATGACGCCGCCGACGATGGAATGAGTGGTCGAAACCGGCGCGCCGACCATGGTCGCCAGATTGACCCAGATCGCCGCCGATAAAAGCGCCGCCAGCATGGCCCAGATGAATATGGATTTATCGGCGAAGGCGTCCGGTGAGATGATGCTTTTGGAAATAGTGGTGACCACGTCGCCGCCGGCGATCAGCGCGCCGCCGGCTTCGAATATCGCTGCGATGGCCAGCGCGCCGAGCAAAGTTAGGGCCTTCGATCCAACCGCCGGGCCGACATTGTTGGCGACATCGTTGGCGCCGATATTCATCGCCATGTAGCCGCCGACGATAGCGGCGATGGCGAGGATACTAAAGCCGTCACCGTCGGTGCGGAACAGCATGAACACCCACACGCCAAGCAGGAACAATAATCCGAAGCCGAGGTTCAGATTTCGCTGGCTGGTGTAGGTTGTAGCCTTTTCCAGCTGTACGAAACGCTTAAGATCTTTGTCGACGGTGGTGCGTTTGGCTACCACGGAGGGATCGCTTTTCGAGCCTGAGAACAATGACATGATCACCATCCAGTACTATGACGAAGCGTCGCCATTTCCGGCATCGCATAACCTGAACGATGTTGCCGGTCAACCTACGAATTAGCGAAAAAAATCTCATTGATCTAAATCAATGAAAACAAAGGTTTGGGCGAGAATACTCGCCGCGTCCAGCCGGGGAATTGGCGGCACGAAAATCAGGATATCCGAATCATCCCGCCTCGGGGCTGGCCGCGCCTTGTGCCCTGACCGACGCCGGCATCTGGATGGCAATCCGGCCCGCCAATGCCACAATTGCGCATACCTGAAACGGGGCGCATGCATACAATCAATATAATAGGGCACTGCTACTCACGTATAATTTACCAAAACCGGCCCAATTATGACTAGCTTAGGCAAGAGTTACTTGAGAGATTACGGTAGCGTTATCGTTCGCTAATTACCTTGGGAAATCGCAACAATGAAATTGATACGTACAACCATAATTTTGGCTTTCGGTGCCTTCCTCATGTTCGCCGCGCCCAACGCCAACGCCGGTCCCGGGCTTACGCTCTCGGAAGACGTCAAGGCCGGATTGATGGGTATGCGCGCCGTAAAGGGCGAGCCGGTCACGGCTGAATTTTTCGACGGCAAGCCAACCATGGTGATATTCTTCGCCAGTTGGTGAAGCGTCTGTCGTTCTGAGTTCGTGGAACTCAGCAACTATCTAGCGGACGGCGGTGACAAGGAGTTGAATGTTATCGCCATCGCCTGGACCGAAGACCGCTACGGATTTGCGTCGCCGGCGCGGCTACGCAGCTTCATCAGAAGCTTTCACAAATCGATCCGCGTTGTTCATGCCAGCCCCCGCGTTGAGAAAGATTTTGCGCCGCTGGTCTATGTGCCGGCTAATTTTGCCTTTGATGGCCAGGGCCGCTTGCGCCTGGGCGACGGCAACCGCATGCATCTCGACCGCAAGCAGATTGCCTTTATTGTCGACAAAATGAAGTAAGGCCGTTCCGCTCTTAAGCGGTGGGCGCCACGGGGTTGGACCGCATCCGCTCCTTCGGCAGGCGGAGGCGGATGGTGGTGCCGGCACCGGGCTTGGAATCGATATTCAGCAAGCCATCGTGCAGCGCCATCAGCCCCGACGATAAAGGTAGCCCCAATCCGGTGCCTTGAATGCCGCTTTCAATTTCGTGGGATATGCGGCCGAATTTTTCCATCGCTTTGTCGATGTCTTCGCTGCTCATGCCGACGCCGGTATCGGTCACCGATATTTGGCCGCCGCCGTCATCGGTCTCTTTATATTCGAGGCTCACCGTTCCCGCGCGCGGCGTGAATTTCACCGAATTGGTCAACAGGTTGATCAGCACCTGTTTGAGGCGAAGCACATCACCGTAAATCCACACAGCGTCATCGGTGATGCTGTTGTTTAACGTAACGCCCATACTATCGGCCAACGGCCCCATCAGAACGCAGGACGAATGGGCCAGGTCGGCCAATGAAAACTCGGCTTCCCGCAATTCCAGGCTATTGGCCTCAATCGCCGAAACGTCAAGAATGTCATTGACCAGTTCCAGTAAATGCTGGCCGGAAACCAGGATATTGTTGACATAGCCTTCCTGGCCGGTGTTTTCCAACGGCCCACGCACACCATGGGACAAGGCGTCGGAGAAACCGATAATCGCATTCAGCGGGGTGCGAAACTCGTGGCTCATGTTGGCCAGGAACTGGGATTTGGCGTGGCTAGCGGCTTCGGCCTTTTCGACCGCGTGCACCAGCGCTTTTTCGGTGTATTTTCGCTCGGTGATTTCCTGGCGCAGCTCGCGGGTGCGCGATTCGATCAGCCGTTCCAGGTTTTCGTTGGCATCTTGGAGCGCCTGCTCGGCATTCTTGCGGCCCCGGATATCCTGAAATTGGCAGATAGTGTGATCGGGATTGCCGTCCCGGTCGAGCACCACTGATGAATGCAGCGCCACCCAAATCGAGTGGCCGTCTTTATGGGTATAGCGTTTCTCTGTCTCAAAACTGGAATTGTCGCCGGCATTCAGGTTGGCCAGGCGACCGACACCAATGTGCAAATCATCTTCGTGGGTTATCTCGGCGGATGATTTGGCCAGCATTTCGGCTTTGGAGTAACCCAGCAAGTCACAGAATGCCTGATTGACCCAGCGAAAACGGCCGTCCGGTTTGCGCATCGCCATGCCGACGCCGATATCTTCAAAGGCGCGGCAAAAGCGCTCCGCATCGGGCCAATTTTCTACTTCTGTGTCGATGAAATTCAACTGATCACCCATTGAATTACCATTGCCCATCATTCCACCCGCGATCATGCGGACGTCAGGTGCGAATACATAATATTGGTTCTCAATAGTCGAATTTAAAGGCCGCACACCACATATTCTGGAATAACACGCGGACAAAGAGGGGATCAGTCATGCCGTTTTCGCAGCGCCCCCTGATGCGTACCGTCTACGCACAACGTAAAATGGGCCCGCCCGGACTCACCTGCCCGTCACTCTAACCCAGATCAAACACCAGCGCTTCGGTATCCTCGCCTGCCTCAAACAACACCGAGGCTTCGCCCTCCAGCGCCGCCGCATCGCCCGCCGACAAGGTTTCGCCGTTAACGCTTAAGGTTCCGAAGGCCACTTGCACCCAAATATGGCGATCGGGTGCCGGCTCGAAAGTCTCGGCGGCGCCTTCATTCAAGCGCAGCACGTACAAATCCACGTCCTGGTGGATGGTCACGCCGCCTTTGGCGCCGGCCTTTGATCCAATGCAGGTCATGGCGCCGCCTACCTCTACGTCCGGCACGTCCTGTTGCTCGTAGGACGGCTCCAGCCCCTGGGTGTCGGGGAGGATCCAGATCTGAAAGAAATGGTTGCCCTGGTCCCCCGACGGATTGAATTCGGAATGCTGGATGCCGGTGCCGGCGCTCATTTTTTGTATCTCGCCGCGCCGGATGATAGAGCCGGTGCCCATGTTGTCCTTATGCTCCAACTGGCCTTCCAGCACATAGGATATGATTTCCATATCCCGGTGCGGATGGGTGGGAAATCCGCCGGTAGCGGCGATGCGGTCTTCGTTGATGACCCGCAATGGGCCGAACCCCATATGGTTGGGATCGTGGTATTCGGCGAAGGAAAATGTGTGTTTGCTGTCTAGCCAACCGAGATCGGCGGCACCCCGCTCCTGGCTTTTGCGTATTTGCATCATGATGGTCTCCTTTTTCTTCTGTTTATTTAAGCCATATCGATCATCAGGCCGGCTCGATATCGCCGAGGGCTTGGCGGGCGTGAAATTCATTGCTGAACTCCTGCAATGCGCCCGCTTCGATGGCAACCCGCAGGCCGGCCATCAGGCTTTGATAATAATGCAGATTGTGCCAGGTCAGGAGCATTGGCCCCAAAATCTCGTCGGCCTTAAAGAGGTGATGCAGGTAGGCGCGGGAGTGGCCGGTGCAGGCCGGGCAGGTGCAAGCCTCGTCGATGGGGCGCGCATCTTCGGTATGCCGCGCATTACGGATATTGATTGATCCCCGCGCCGTAAATCCCTTGCCGGTGCGCCCGGACCGGGTTGGCATGACGCAATCAAACATATCGATGCCGCGCGCCACGGCGCCAACCAAATCGGCGGGCGTGCCGACGCCCATCAGATAGCGCGGCGCGCCCTCCGGCAAATGGCTTACCAATCCATCGAGCACGCCAAACATCACCTCCTGGCCTTCGCCAATGGCAAGGCCGCCGACGGCGTAACCATCGAAGCCGATGCCCGTTAGCGCCGCCGCCGATTGCTCGCGAAGATCATCAAAGACGCCGCCCTGGACAATGCCGAACAAGCCATAGCCGGGGCGCAGCGCAAAGGCCTGTTTGGAGCGTTCCGCCCAGCGGTGGGTCAGTTCCATGGATTTGGCGATGGCGTCCTTGTCATCGGACATGGCCGGACATTCATCCAGCACCATGGTCACATCGGCATCCAAAAGGCGTTGAATTTCCACTGAGCTTTCCGGCGTTAACGTGTGGCTGGCGCCATCGATATGGGATTGGAAGGTGACGCCGTCCTCGGTCATGGTACGCAATTTGGAAAGCGACATCACCTGGAAGCCGCCGGAATCGGTCAGGATCGGCCCCGGCCAATTCATAAATTCGTGCAGCCCGCCGAGGCGCTGGATGGTTTCGGCTCCGGGGCGCAGCATCAGATGATAGGTGTTGCCGAGCACCATCTGGGCGCCGGTGGCGGCAACCGCATCCGCCGTCATGGCCTTCACCGTGCCCGCCGTACCCACCGGCATGAAGGCCGGCGTTTCCATGCTCCCGTGGGCGGTTTGCAAGCGGCCCCTTCGGGCGGCGCCGTCGCTGGCCAGGATTTCCAAGGCGAATTCGCTCATGATGCACTCCACTCCAGTAGGCAGGCATCGCCGTAGGAGAAGAAGCGGTAGCGGGCGTCGATGGCGTGCGCGTAGGCGGCGCGCATGCGCTCCAACCCGGCGAAGGCGGCGACTAGCATGAAAAGTGTCGAACGGGGCAGATGAAAATTGGTGACCATGGCATCGGCAATCTTGAAACGGTATCCGGGGGTCATAAAGATATCGGTCTCGCCGGTAAAGGGGGCGAGATGGCCGCTGTCGTCCGCCGCCGTTTCCAAAAGCCGAAGCGATGTGGACCCGGCGGCAACGATACGCCCGCCGGCGCTGCGCGCCGCGTTGATAGCCGCCGCCGCCTCAGAACTGATCTCGCCCCATTCGGCGTGCATGACGTGTTGATCGGTGTCGTCCACCTTCACCGGCAGGAACGTTCCCGCTCCCACATGCAACGTGACGAGAGTGTGGTTGATACCGCGGAGCTCAAGCGCATCCATGATGGCCGGCGTGAAATGGAGGCTTGCGGTTGGCGCCGCAACGGCGCCCGGGCGATCGGCGAACAAGGTCTGGTAATCGGCGTTGTCCCCGGCGTGACCGGATCGCAGCCGCTTGATATAGGGCGGCAGCGGCATGATACCGTGGGCAGCGAGTTTCGCCAGCAACGGCGCACCGGCAAGGCCGAAATCCAACCGCACCTCGCCGCCGTCCCGCTTGTCGGCGACCAGCGCCTTGAAATCTGCGGCGAAGGTAATGGTATCGCCTACATGGAGCCGCTTGGCGGGCCGGGCGAAGGCCCACCAGCCGAGGTCAAACTCCTCCTTGTGCAGGGTTACTTCCACGGTTGCCTCTCCGCGCTGGCCGGTAAGCCGCGACGGGATCACCTTTGTGTCGTTGACGACCAGCATATCGCCGGGCCGAAGCAGGTCCGGCAAATCGGTAATCCTGTGATCACCCAGACCGGCATCCACATGCAGAAGCCGCGCCGCGTCCCTCGGGCGCGCGGGATGCTGGGCGATCAAATCCCGGGGCAGTTCGAAATCAAATTCATCGACGCGCATGGCGGGAACGTATCGGAAGCGGAGTTCGGTCACAACGCGTGTTTCTGAGGCGCGGTTGCTATAGGATGACGGCCATGATCGACGACATCTACAACACCGAGGTCTTGCGCCTGGCCGCGCATATTTCGCGCATTGATCCGTTGCGCAAAGCCGACGCCGAGGCCGAGCTTCGCAGCCCCCTTTGCGGCTCAACCATCGCCGTGCAGATTTGCGTGGCGGACGGACGCATCACCGATTACGCCCAAGAGGTAAAGGCCTGCGCCCTTGGCCAGGCGGCCGCCTCGGTCATGGCAGCCCAGGTGATCGGCAAGGATGCGGAAGAGATTACTGGCGTTCGGACGCTAGTGGAAGCCATGCTGAAAAGTGACGGCGCGCCGCCGGCGGGCGATTGGGCAGCACTGGCAGCATTGCAGCCGGCCAAGGACGCCAAGGCCCGCCACGGCGCCATCCTGCTCCCGTTCGATGCGGTGCTGAAAGCGCTGACAGAAATCAACGCGGCACCAGAGTAGCCCCTCAGTTTAATTCGTGACAGTATACTAATTTCTCATCATTATATTGGTTTTAATTAGTATACTGTCACGAATTAATCAGTCATCGGGTTGGCAGAATTACGAAACGAACCCAATTCGGATAATTGTTATATAATAATGGGTTACACCATAAACCAAAAATAGCGGCCCATGGAGCAATCCCTAATTCGCTCAAGCCTCGACGGTCACCCGGGCTTCGCCCTCGCGCATTTCGCCGACTACCGAGGCGTATCCGTAGCCTTGGCTTTTGAACAGCGCCAGCACCTCATCCACCGATGCGGCGTCGCAACTAGCCATCAGGCCACCGGACGTTTGCGGGTCCATCAATAGGTTTTTTTGCCACTGCTCGATGCCGTCAAAGACGGTGACGTGGGCATCGAAACTGTCCCAATTGCGGTTGGCGGCGCCAGTGTTATAGCCTTTTTGCGCATAATCGGCGGCGCTGTCCAAAAGCGGCAGCTTGTCCCACTGCACGGTAGCGCCAAGCCCGGAGCCTTTGCACATCTCGTACAAATGGCCGCCAAGACCGAAGCCGGTAATATCGGTGATGGCGCTGACGCCGTCCAATTGCGCCAGGTCAGCGCCCACCGAATTTAATTTGACGCAGCTTTCGACCATCACCTCATAGCCGTGTGGATCCAACTCGTCCTTGTTTAGCGCGGCGCCCAAGATACCGACACCCAGCCCCTTGCCGAGGATCAGAACATCACCCGCCTTAGCATCGCAATTGCGCATGATGCGGTCCGGGTGAACCAGCCCGACCACCGCCAGACCATAGAGCGGTTCGGGGTTATCGATGGTGTGGCCGCCGGCCACCGGGATGTTGGCTTCGCCGCACAAATCGGCGCCGCCGGCGAAAATCTGGGTCACCATTTCCGGCGGCATGATATTGGCCGGAAAGCCGGCGATGGCCACGGCCAGGATCGGCGTGCCGCCGGTGGCGTAAATATCAGACACCGCGTTGGCCGCCGCGATGCGCCCGAAATCATACGGATCATCGACAATCGGCATGAAGAAATCGGTCGACACAACCACCGCCTGGGTGTCGTTGATTTTGTAGACAGCCGAATCGTCGCCGGTCTCCACGCCAACCAAAAGATTGGGGAATTGTGCCTGCGGCGGCAGTCCGGATAGCATCTTTTCAAGCACCGACGGTGCTATTTTGCAGCCTCAACCGCCCCCGTGGGAGAGTTCGGTCAGCCGTACGACCTGTTTGTCCATGATACCTTACCGATATTGTTACGTTTGCCGGGCACCTTATAGGGCACCCGGACCTGAGCAGCCAATCAAATAATCGCGAATTTGTCCAGGCGCTTACCGCCCCTACCCTTTACGAGCCGCGCTGATTTTTAAACGTTTAGTTTGGGGATCACCTTTTCGCCGAACAGGCGCATCGAGCGTTCCGCCTCGGCCAACGGCAAGTCGTTGAAATTGATCTGCAGGGATGCGATCTCGAAACCACCAGTCGCTTCCTCATATTCGGCGATCTGGTCCGCCAGCCGTTCTGGCGAGCCGATGAAGGCGCCGCCTTTTTCCATCTGGGTTGATGTTGTTTCCTTGGCCAGCATGGCAATAATTTTGTCGTAGCCCGGATAATCCGCCGAGCTCGTGCCGTCGAGCCACGACGACGATGCATCGACAAGAGATTTCAGGTAACGGTCGAGGGCGCCGCGTGCGATCTCCAAGGCCTTGGCATCGTCTTCGTGACAGAACATGTGATGCGCCAACATGACCCGGCCGGGGCCTTCGTGGCCGGCCTCGGCGCGCGCTTCCCGGTATAGCGCAATAAGCTCGTTCATCACCCCGCCGGGCAGCGGGATGGCCATTAGATCGTAGCCCATGCGCCCCGCATTGGTGAAGCTATCGGGCGTGATTAGCGCCGCGATCCAGATGGGCGGGCGCGGCTTCTGGGTCGGACGCGGCAACGAGGTGACGCCGGTGTAGCTGTTAAACGCACCCTCCATGGTAACGTTCTCTTCTTCCAGGAAGCGGCGCACCTGCTCCATACCCTCGGTGAAGCGGGCCCTGGATTCATCCAGGCTGCGGCCAAATATTTCAAACTCGATGGGCAGGAAAGCGCGCGCGAAACCGCATTCCATGCGCCCGTCCGAAATGGCGTCGAGCATGCCGATCTCGCCGGCGATCTTAAGCGGGTTGTTGAATATGGGCAGCACTGCGCCGGTAACCAGGCGTGCCTTTTTGGATCGCATAGCAGCGGCGGCCAGGAACACATGCGGGTTCGGCGAATAGCCGCCATAGGACTGGCCGTAATGCTCAACCGTGCGGATACTGGTAAACCCGCATTCATCGGCGAGGCCGGAAAGATGCAGGCAATCGCCCCAATATTCCGCCCCGGATTTGGTTTCCGGTCCCACGTCCGGAAAAAATTGGATGCCGAATTCCATCGATCTTCGCCCTCAGATTTCAGGTTATTTGGATGCCGAATTTTCGGCGGCGGCCTCGGCGTGGAAATCCCCGCCGGCGCCGTCGATATAGGCGGGCAGGTAGATCGCCTTGAAGCCGCCCAGAATTTCTTCGAACGGCACGTCCATGAAGGCGCCCCGGTTGCGAATATATTCCATATGCCGCTCGCCCTTCTGATTGTGCTCGTGGAACAGGGAATCTTGCCTGCCGTCAAATTCCAGCGGCTTCAGCCCAAAGCGATCACAGAGGGAGCGGTTGAAAGCCGGAGTTGCCTTGACCCAGGCGCCATCGATCAGGATGTCCGTATAAGAATGCCAGATGAACAAATCGGAGCCGAGCATATCCAGCAGGCGCTTGGTCGCCAGGTGGTTGCGCACGTCCGCATAGCCGGGGCGCGCCGGGATACCATCGATGCGCAGGCACGCGGTCAACAGAGCCGATTTCGGCACGCACCAGCCGCGCCCGGTGATCACCGCGTCGCTGGCCCGGTAGCTTTCGATCTTGGCAATCGGCAGGTAGGGATCGTAAAGGATCTCGTCGCGCACCGCGTAATAGAGGGATATGGCCCGCTCCAACATCGAATTGCCTTTGACGTGGGCATGGGCAAATTCGATCACGGCGGGATGATCGCTGTCCACGAGGCGGCCGGGTTTTAGGTAAATATCTCGATTGCGATTGTTCATGGGAACCCATATTTTTGCTGGCGGACCATACGGCATAGCATGGCGAAGCAACAGGGAAAATATCGGGCTTAAGACATGGCGGCACGGACAAACATTATGGCGATCATGGCCGCCCTCGGCACCGCGCTTGGCATGGTTTTATTGCCGGGCTCTGGCTCGGCGGGCTGTCTGAGCGATGCTGATCTTAGTTCCGTGACACGCTCGGTGTTCACCAAATCGCTGGGCCCGGTGATGCGCATCTGCTCGACAAACCATCCGGAAGTCGAAGAGCGCGCAATTGACGCGACGCGCGAATTTTTCCTCGCCTATCGCAGCGATATGCGCCACAATCGATTGAAAACAACCGATATATTCCGCCGCGTCTTCAAGGACGACTGGCAAGAAAATCTGGCGGCTTTGCTCGATGAGGCGACCGGCCCCATATTGCGCCGGGCCGGCGTTTACAGCGCCGGGCAATGCGGTACTGAAATCCAGCGCATCGAAGATATGGTGGAGCGGCGCGATTACAGCGCCATCATGTCCACCGGCGCGGCCCGCAAAATGTTTGAATTCGAGCGCGAGCACATTCCAGATTGCGGCAAATAAATGAAACGGGGAACAGACAATGCTTGAACTTTATCACAGCGGATTGACCACTTGCTCGAAACAGGTGCGCCTGACTTTACGCGAGAAAAATTTGGATTATGTCAGCCATTTTGTAGACCTCCGCACCTACGAGCATTACAGCGCCGAATATTTAAAGATCAATCCCAATGGGTTGGTGCCGTCCCTGGTGGATGACGGGCGCGCCATCATCAATTCCCTGGCGATCATGGAATATCTGGACGATATCTGTCCCGAGCCGCCCTTGCGCCCGGCCGATCCGAAAAAGCGCGCCGATATGCGCCGCTGGCTGTCTACTTCTGACACCACCCACATGTCGGTGATGACCCTCACCTATAACGCCTTTCTCAAACCGGAAGTGGAAGCCTTGAGCGACGGCGATAAGGAAACCGTGATGGCCGCCAACCCGGTACCGGAACGGCGCGAGCGCATCCGCCGCATCGCCTATGGCGGCTATAGCGAAGACGAAGAAAGCCGCGCCATGGACATGACCGCCTATACCCTCGGCCAGATGGAAGACGCCCTGAGCCATGGCGAGTGGATGGTTGGTGATTATTCCCTGGCCGACATCAGCCTCTTTGCCCTCACCCACCGGCTTGGCGAATTGGACGCGGAAATCTTCGATGCCAGCCGCTTTCCCGGCGTCGTTGCCTGGCACAAGCGCATGCTGGCGCGCCCCGCCGTCGCCCATATCATGCAGCCGGGCACGGCGGAAACGCCGGCCAACTCAGCGCTCAGCCTGTCGGGATTGGGATAGCCGCTAGCCGCCGGCGCGGGGCAAAACTTCGGTGGCGTAACTTTCCAGGGAGCGCAGCATGACCTCGTTGGTCAGCAATCCGGTGTAGCACCAGGCAAACACCCAATCGACGGGCAAGCGTTCGCGGATCGCCTCCAACTGACGGGTAACCGTATCAGGGCTGCCGATAAGCATATGGCCGGACTTGGACATTTCTTCCGGCGAATAGCGCTCGCCAGTATCCGGATCCTCCAGGCCGCGCCCGAAACCGAACGGCTCGAACCAGGCGTTGCGGGCGAAGGTGGCGGAATCCTCGGCCAGGGCCTGGGCTTCCTCGTCAGTGTCGGCGATGACCAGCGTGCGCAGGACGGCAACGCCCTCACCGCGCGGCCGCCCAGAGGCATCCGCATAGGTGTCGAGCAGAAACTCTTCGCGCTTCGGATGTAGCGGCGGCAGCACCGCGACCACGCCCTCGGCGGCGCACCAGCGGATCGAACGCTCGGTCGATGAAAACGGCTGAAAAATTTCTGGATGCGGTTTTTGCAATGGCTTCGGCACGACGCCGATCTGCTTTAGCATGCCGTCTTCAACACCGGCGCCCCACTTGTCCGTGGTTTCCAAATCCCACGGCGTGCCCGGTGCCGGGATTTTCCAATATTTGCCATCGAACGAAGTCATTTCTTCGGTCCAGCATTTCTTGATGATCTGGAAGCATTCCTCGAAGGCGGCCCGGTTGGCATCGTCGATATCCTTGGGCGCGCCGGGAACGGCGCCATGGATGCCATGGGTCTGCTGGGCCATCACATCAACCCAGCGGCGCTGGTAGCCGCGCGCAAAGCCGGCGCAGGCGCGCCCGCCGCTCATATGATCGAGCATGGCGATGTTCTCGGCGACGCGGATCGGGTTCTCCGCCGGCAAGACGATGCCAAGCTGGCCGACCTTGATGCGCTTGGTCTGCATGGCGACATAGAGATCGAGCATCACCGGATTGTTGGACAGCTCGATGCCTTCGATATGGAAGTGATGCTCGGTGAAATTGATGGATTCGTAGCCGAGATCATCGGCGAGGATCGCCTGCTCGCTCAATTCGGCCAGCATGCGACTGTAAAGATCGCCCCGGAACCCGGCCATGCCTTGGATAATTTCGGATTTACGGCCAATCGACGGCAGAAAAAATAACGATGTTTTCATCGCTCCCCCCTCTTTTAAATTATTGCATTAGCGGCCCGGCGGACAACCGGTTACGTCCAGGTGGCGAAACCCATGCCGCTACCGGTGCCGGCCGGCGTCCGGTAACAGGGGACGTAATCCAGCATCTTCATTTCAAGCCCGGTTTCGGCGACGGCGCCGGACGCAGCGATCCAATTTTTGGTCTCGGACGTGCCCGAGCGGAACATGATATTGGGCTCAGCTGCAATGGTTTCGGCGTCCTGTTTCAACATCGCATCGATCATCTTCTGGTCCCATTCCTCGTCCACCACGAAATGGCTGAGCCCGCCGGACGCACAGATGGCCACCCGTTTGCCGCCATCCCAGGCGCGGATGGCGCGCCCGATGGTGCGGCCGAAATCATAGCAACGGCCCGGCTTCGCCTGGTTCGGCGGATAGAAGGTGTTCAAGAGCACCGGCACCAACGGGATCGGTTTGTCGCGCAAAATGCGCCGATAGATGAAGCCAACCGCGTGGCCGATACCGCTGCCCTTGGGCCCCGACGGCGCTTCCATCGAGGCGGTGACGTCAATCTCGTCTTCCATGGCCTGGGCAATGATGGCTTCGGCAAGGCCGTCGGCGACCGGATAGTCCTGATTCTCGGGCGGCTTGTTGGCGGTGACGGTGTAGCGGATGCCGGCCTGCATGTCCTTCAGCCGCTCCGGCATGACCGCCTTGTTGACCACCTTCGGACCGCAAAAAACGGTGAAGGCGGGCTGGACCGAATCATCGAACCATTCATGCTGGTCGTCGCCGATCAGCACGATGATGTCGGGTTTGACCTCTTCCAGCTTGTCGGCCAGTGCGTCCAGTTGTTTCTGGTTGCGGTCATAGCGTTCCTGGCGGACCTCCATCATATTTTGGCCTTCCAGGTAATTGCTTTTGCGTAGCTCATAAAGCTGGTCGTAGGTATAGGTGCCGTCCCGAAAGGCAAGTTCCGGATTTTCATGATCAGCGTCGGCGCGCAGATCCCACTTGTCCGCCGGCGTCGATAGGAGCGGGCCGTGTGACGCACCAAATCCATATACAATGTTCGCCATCAGAACTGCTCCTTGTCTCTAATTGATTTGTGGAATACCCAACGCAGGCGTCAATTCAGTATAACAACAACGCCGGCGAAGCGAAATCTTGCTTGCGCCCGCCTATTCCGCCGCCGCCGATCCGCTTTTCTTGGCGTAGCGGCTTTCCGGGCGCGGCAGACCCATATTTTCGCGCAAAGTGCTACCGGTATATTCGGTGCGGAACAGGCCACGATCTTTCAAAATCGGCATCACCAGTTCACAGAAATCATCGAAGGCGCCGGGCGCATAAGGCGGCATGATGGTGAAGCCGTCGCAGGCTTCGCCCTGGAACCATTCTTCCATATAGTCGGCCACCTGTTCGGGCGAGCCAACAAAGACGTTCTTGCCGCGCGCACCGGCCGAATGGGCGCCCAACTCGCGGATAGTCATGCCGGTTTTGCGGCCCAAAGCCGTCAGCTCATCGTAGTGGCCGCGGCTGCCGCCCACATGGACCGGCAACGGATCGGGCAACGGCTTGTCCAAATCGAAATCGGAAAGATCGACGCCCAGCATGGAGGCCAATATCTCGCGCCCGACGATGGGATGGATCAAGGACTGGATATAATCGAAGTCTTCTTTTGCTTCGGCTTCGGTGGGGCGCACGTGGATGGATAAGCCCGGCAGGATTTTGCAATGGGCCGGATCGCGGCCATATTTAACCATGCGCGCCTTGACGTCGTCGTAATAGGCCTTGGCCGATTCGAAGTTCAGATGCGGTGAGAAAATGGCCTCGGCGGTAGCCCCGGCCAGCTCTTTGCCGGCGTCCGAGGCGCCCGCCTGGATGACCACCGGATAGCCCTGGATTGGGCGCGGCACATTGAGCGGGCCCTTCACCGAATAGCGTTCGCTCTTGTGGTTCAGCTCGTGCATGGCATCGGGCTCAAAGAACAGACCGCTTTCTGTATCGCGAACGAAGGCATCGTCATCGAAGCTATCCCAAAGACCCTTGACGATGTCCACCACCTCGTGGGCGCGGTCATAGCGGTCGGCATGAGCGTAGGCATGGTCAACGCCAAAGTTTTGCGATTCGGCATCGTTGCCGGATGTCACCACGTTCCAGGCGGCGCGGCCGCCGGAGATATGATCCAACGAGGCGAATTTGCGGGCAATATGATAAGGCGCATTCCAGCTTGAAGAGGCGGTGCCGACCAAGCCGATATGCTCGGTCACCATGGCCAGGGCCGACAGCAAGGTCAGCGGCTCGAAATGGGCGACGAACTGAGTGGAACGGCTGATGGCGTCGATATGGGCTTTGCGGACGGCGTTGCCGTCGGCCAGGAACAACAAATCGAACTTGGCGCGCTCTGCCGTCTGCGCGATCTCCACGTAATGCTTGATATTGATATGGGCGTCTTTTACGGCACGGGGATGGCGCCAGGATGCTACATGGTGGCCGGTCGGATTGTAATAGGCCGCCAGATTCATTTTGCCGTTACGTGCGCCCATTCGAATTCTCCTAATCTGCGGTAAAACCTTAACTTAATTATGGATAAATGATACCGGTGCCGAACCTAACTTGCAATCGCCCGCAAGAGCGGCTGCGTCCGTTCAATCCATTTTTCCAAGGCCGGATCCTCGGCATAATTGCTGTCGAGCAAATAAAGGCCCCGCGCCGGACATATAGCGCCCAATTCCACCAGCACCGGCTTTAAAGTCAACTCCGGCGCCAGCGCGTGGTTCGGCGCGGCGCCCAGCATCAGCGGCAGACCGATGACGCCGGCCAACCCGTCATAGGGTATCTGGTCCAGGAACAATTTCAGCAATCCAGTATAGGTTGCCTTGTAAGTGGGGCTGGCGAAGATCACGGCATTAGCGCCGGAAACCGAGGCCACCGCCTCTTCGACATCCTTGTTGCCCCATTCCAGGAGCCCGGCGCCCAGATCGGCCAGATCGATAACCAGATCCGGCTCTCCTCCGGCAAGGCCTTTTGCCGCCAGGATGCCGGCTTCCATGGTTCGCGATTTCGGTTTCGGGTTACCGACCACCACCACCATATTCATTTCGCTGTCCCCAGTCTTATTCGTTTCTCGGGGCCCAAGCTATCGGTTGCGGAAGCTGCCGTCAAAACAGATTGACGGCGGCTGGCTTGGCGAAGAAAGTGCACACTATTCATTTGGGGGAGAATAAACGTGGACCACAGGAAACTTGGGAATTCGGAATTGATGGTGGCGCCCATCGGGCTTGGCTGCAACCGCCATCTGGACTTGGGCGACGACGCTGCCGCCGCTTCGATCCAAAAGGCCCTTGATCTCGGCATCAACCATTTCGACAGCGCCGATATGTACGGCTTCGGCGCCGGCGAGATTTTTCTCGGCAAGGCTTTGAAGGGGCGCCGGGACGAAGCGGTTATCGCCTCCAAATTCGGCTTCGTGCGCGCAGAAGATGGCAAAATGAGCTTCGTCGGCACGCCCGAATATGTGCGCGAGGCGTGCGATGCCAGTCTTGCACGCCTGGGGCTCGACCATATCGATCTTTATTACCAGCACCGAATCGATCCCAATATTGCCATCGAGGAGACCTGGGGCGCCATGGTGGAGCTGGTGACAGCGGGCAAAGTCGGCGCGCTGGCCATATCGAACGCCACGGCGGAGCAAATCCGGCGCGCCCACAGCGTTCATGCGCTGGCCGCCGTGCAGATGGAATATTCCTTGATCGAGCGCGGCCAGGAAGCCGAAATTCTACCCCTTTGCAAGGAGCTGGGCATCACCTTCGTTGCCTTCGGCCCGTTAAGCTTTTCCCTGCTCGGCGGCGAGGTGACCGATATCGAGCATCTGCCCGGTGACGATCATTACCGGCGCGGCATGCCCCGCTTTCAAGGCGACAACATCACCGCCAATCTGGCCCGTGTCGAAACCGTGAAAGCCATTGCCGCCGAGGCCGGCGCAAGCCCCGGCCAGATCGCCCTCGCCTGGACCATGTGCGGCGCCCACGACGTGATCCCGATCCCCGGCTCTCGGCAATCGCACCATCTCGAAGACAATGCGCGCGCCATTGATATCCAGCTAACCCCCGATCAGATGCAACGGTTGAACGAGGCGTTTTAACCATGGGTGATGTTCGCTCCGTTCCGGTTTTGATTGTCGGCGGCGGACCGGTTGGCCTTGGTCTGGCCAGCGATTTAGGCTGGCGCGGCATCGAATGCATGCTGGTGGAGCGTTCCGATGGAACCGTCTTTCATCCCCGCGCCAACACGGTAAATTCGCGCACCATGGAGTTCTGCCGCCGCTGGGGTGTCGCCGGCGCCGTGCAGGCGGCCGGCGCGCCTCCGGAATTCTCCCAGGACATATTGTATGTGACCGGCCTACAAGGGCGCACCATCGCCCATATTGAACGCCCCGATTATGGCAGCGCCAAGCCGTTGCCAACCACGCCGGAACGCTCGCAACGCTGCAACCAGTTGTTTTTCGATCCAGTGATCCGCGAGCTGGCATCCAGCTTCGATACAGTGACGCTGGCCTACAAAACCCAGTTCGAAAGTTTCGAGCGCACCGGTGACGGCGGCGTTAAAGCCACCGTCCGCAATTTAGATTCCGGCGACACAAGCCAGATCGAGGCCCGCTATCTGGTCGCCTGCTGCGGCGGCAATTCGGCCGTGCCGGCGGCCATCGGCTCGGCGATGGAAGGCGTTCAGGTGATTTCCTACAACCTCAACTGCTTCATCAAAATTCCCGAATTGTGGAAGCATCACGACAAGCCCAATGTCGCCTTTTACTTCATGACTGGCGACGCCACCGGCGCCAACAGCTTTATCGAACTGGATGGCCATGAATTGTGGCGCATGGGGCTTACATCGAGTACCGGGCCCCTGTCCGCCGACACTGTCGACGTGCACAGCATTTTGCAAAAACTGATCGGCAAGGATGTGCCGTACGAGCTGATCTCGACGCTGCCCTGGACCTGCCGCTCCATCGTCGCCGACACTTGGTCCGACGGGCCGGTGTTCTTGGCCGGCGACGCGGTGCATCAGCATTCGCCGGCCGGCGGCTTCGGCATGAACACCGGCATGGGCGACGCTGTCGATCTGGGCTGGAAGCTGGCCGCCATGATCGAAGGCTGGGGCGGCGAAGGGCTGGGCGCCAGTTATCAGGACGAGCGGCGCCCGGTGGCCCAGCGCAATGTCGCCCAGGCCACCGGCAACCGGGAGGTGGATTACTGCGCCTATCCGGGCGACGTGCTGGACGCCGATACGCCGGAAGGCACGGAATTGCGCAAACGCCTCGAAGAGGAAATATTACGGGAAAAAACCAGCCAGTTCGTGTCCCACGGCATCGCCCTCGGCTACCGCTACGATGCCTCGCCCATTGTTGCCGGCGATGGCACCGAAGCGCCGCCGCTCACCGTTGCCCAGTATGTACCGACAACCTATCCCGGCGCCCGCGCGCCACACGCCTGGATCGACGAAAACACCTCAACCATCGATATCTTCGGCAAGGGCTTCGTGTTGATGAATTTCTCGGGCGAAGATACCGGCGCCGATACGTTCCAAGCGGCGGCCGATCAACGGGGCATGCCGCTCCGCATCGTCGATAGTGATGATGCCGATATCGCCGCCCTTTATGAGCGGAAACTGGTTTTGGTACGCCCCGACGGCCACGTGGCCTGGCGCGGCGATGGCATGCCGGACGACACAGGTGCGCTTCTAGATCAGGTGCGCGGCGCGGCTTAAAAGCCCCCGGCCCTATTCCGCAGCTTTGGGAAACGCGCCCAAGATACGCTTGATATAAGCCGGGCCATCCTCGCCGTCTTCGATAAAATCGGCGGTGCATATGAAATCGGGGAATGTATTTTGCTCCGGGTCGCGCAAGAGCCCCGGCGCCTCGCCTCCCGCCTGCATCTGCTTGATGGCATCAAGGAGCGCTTTGCGTACTTCAATTATCACAATGTCGGTGGAGCCCAAATGCTCTTGGGTGCGGTCTTGAATCTTGCCCTGTGTCTCGATCGCAAAGGCATCATGGGCGGGGATATAGCGGCCCAGCCCGGCGAAAGTATCATCGCGCTTCATTTCATCCCGGTCCTGCATATAGCGGTTTTCGGCGCGCCTTACATGCTGCTTGTCGGGACCCACATTGTCGCCCTTCTGTTTGCGCCAGAATTCCTTGTCCAGGGGCTCGCCGTGGCGATAGATGAATTCGAACCGGCAATGGCTTTCATCATCCTGGGGCACGTACCAGCGGCCTTGATAGCCCTTGACCGGCGGCGGCTCGGTGCCCACCGGTGTGGTGCCGCAAGGGTAGATGTAATTGTTGACGCGCAAATAGTTTTCGCCAGTGGACATTTTACGCAACGCGTGGATGCGGACGCCGAAACTGGTGCGCTCGATCTGCAGACGGGGATAGATATCGTCGCTGAAAAAGCGGTTGTTGCCGCGCGAATCATAACTGTTTGAATTCGCTTCGGGGGCCGAGAGCCGGTGCAAATAGGATACGTGCGCCGGATCGGTGGAGCTTTCGAGCCCTTGCAGCCAATTGCATTTCTGCACCACCCGGAAAGCGATGCGGTTTTCTTGCCGCCCGGTCATGAATTGGAAGTCGGGAATCAGCGGCGCCTCGCCCGCGCCCATATAGCACCAGATGACGCCGCCCTTGTCTTCAACCGGATAGGAAGTGTAGCGCACTTTCTGGCAGAATTTTTTGTCTTCGGGCTCTCCCGGTTGATCCAGGCAGTTGCCGTCTATGTCGAACAGCCAGCCGTGATAGAGGCAGCGGATGCCGCCGTCTTCGATGCGGCCATAACTCATATCCGAGCCACGGTGTGGACAATGCAGGCCGGTGAGGCCGAGCCGGTCCTTGTCATCACGAAACAACACCAGATCCTCGGACAGGATTTTGATCGGCATGGGATCGCCGCCGATGGGCATTTCTTCCGACGTGGCTATGGGCTGCCAGTAGGAGCGGAGCAAATCACCGCCCGGCGTGCCCGGTCCGGTCCGAGTTACGAGATCGTTTTGATCCTTGGATAGCATGGCTGGCCTCCCCAAAAGCGCAGGAGGAAATTCTATCGCAAAGCCGGACGAATAGCTATCGGGAGAGAACTCAGGCGGGCAGCGCCACTTCGCGGCGGCGGATCAGCCACCAGACGATGAGCGCGCCCAAAAGCTTGCTGGCTGTCATCGCAGCGGCGCCGGCCAGCGACAAAAAGCCGACCATGCCTAAGAACACAACGCTATCGATGGGCGTGCCGATGATGCTGGAATAGAGGATACGCTGGGACAAGGGCCTGCGGGTAAACGAATAAACCGCCCAATCAGCCAACTCGCTGATTAGAAAGGCGGTGGCGCTGGCGATGGCGACATTCGGGTTAAAGAGGTAGCTAATGCCGACACCGATGGCCATGGCCACCAGCACATAATGGCCGATCTCGCGCTGGGCGAAGTCGCGGGCAACGAACACGAAGCCCACCAACAGCGCCACCGGCGGCCACATGGTGCCGCCCGGCAATTTGACCAGAGGGACCACCGTGAACGCCCAGTTCACCAGCACAACCAGGGCAATATAGACAAAAGTATTTAAGTATTTCATCGCAATACACCAATTTCTAGGTGTACCTAGCCGAACGAAATCGACCTGTCGAGACCAAATTCCCAGCTATGTGTGACCAATATCACGGCGATATTCGTTGGAAATCGGCTTAAAGTGACCATCTATTACTAAGTACGCGTGGTTGAATTTTGGCCGCGGCGGCGCGAATATGACTGTAACCCCGGAAAATCCGGGGCGGAGGAGAACCAAGCACGTGGATTTTGCAACCCTCGCCGGCCTGGCGGTCGGCATCACCGTTGTAACCCTGGCGATTGCGACCGGATCGGATTTTTCGATCTTTTTGAATATGCCCGGCTTTTTGATCGTCGTCGGCGGCACCTTTGCGGCAACCATGATCAAGTTTCCCATGTCGGGCTTTTTCATCTCTATGCCAGTGGGCATGAAGGCCGCGTTCACCAACGATGGCGATCAGCCCCGAGATTACATCAAGCTGGCCATAAAACTGGTTAAAAAAGGGCGAAAATCGGGATTGATATCCCTGGAAAACGAAAAAATCCGCAATCCGTTCTTTAAAAAAGGCATTCAGCTTTGCGCCGACGGACGCGATCTTGATTACATCCGTAAAGTTCTGACCCAGGAGATGGCCCACTCCATCCAGCGCGAGGAAGTCGGCGCCCGGGTATTTCAGGCGATCGGCGACGCGGCGCCGGCCTTCGGCATGTTCGGCACCCTGGTCGGACTGGTGCAGATGCTCAGCAATATGAGCGATCCGTCATCCATCGGGCCGGCCATGGCGGTTGCGCTTCTGACCACGCTCTATGGGGTTTTACTGGCCAACTTGATCGCCTTGCCGATTGCCGACAAATTGGAAGACAAATCGGCGCGCGAAAGAATGCTGCGCTCGTTGATTATCGAATGCGTGTTTCAAATTCAGCAGCTTCAGAACCCCACCGCCATGCGCGAAATACTCGAACCCTACCTGCCAGAGAAGCAGCGCGGCACGGGCGGTGACAATTCCTACACCGGCGGCGGAAAATCGGGCGGTGATAGCCAGGCGCCGTTGAAGAAAGTGGCTTAACATGGCCATCACCTCTGACGCCATCGGAACCGGTGAAAGCGGCCGCAAGAAGCCCAAGGGGGCGCCCGTCTGGTTGGTCACGTTCGCCGATTTGATGGCCTTGTTGTTTGCCCTGTTCGTGCTCATCATCTCGTTCTCAGAAATCGACAGCGACAGCTTCCGGCGCAACGCCGGGCCGATGGCCGAGGCCTTTAACCAACCGCCGCCGATTTTCACCCGCTCCAAGGAAAGTGCCTCCAGCGCATCGAAACCGGTCCAGCAAAAGCTGGAGAGAGAAAACGAGGCGCCGTCTGAAAACGAAGCCAGCTATTTGCGCACAGTGCAGCGCGGCAAGCTAAGCAACCAGGTGCGCTCCGCCCTGGGCGACGAGCTGCGCGCCGGCGTCGTTGAATTGGATATCAAGGACCGCTTTATCATTCTTCGTTTTCCGGCACGCACCACTTTTGCGCTCGGCAATTCCGATCTGGTGGGTTCTATCGGCGGCACATTGGACCGCATCGCCGATGTTTTGGCGCGCACCAACGGCGAAATATTTATTTCCGGCCATACCGACGATCGGCCCATTGCAACCAGCCGCTTCCGGTCCAATTGGGATTTGTCGTCGGCGCGCGCGGTCTCCGTGGTCCACCGGCTATTGCGCCATCCAAACCTGAACCGCGCCCGCGTTTCCGCCGTTGGTTATGCCGACACCCGCCCGATCTCCGGCAACGATACCGCCGATGGCCGCGCTGAAAACCGCCGCGTCGAAATCAAGGTCGAGATTCCTGCAACCCGGTGACGGGGCTGGTGGGCGTTTTCGCCAAATTTGCACCCATTTTGCGTTGACAGGTCCGGTATCAGGCGGTAGTTTCCGCGCCTTCCGGCGGGAATGATTAAAAACCCGCCCTTTTGTATGACGGAAAGCACTTAAAAAATGTACGCAGTCGTAAAGACCGGCGGTAAGCAGTATCGCGTGACGCCCGGCGACGTTATTCTCGTTGAAAAATTGCTCGGCGAAGCCGGCGGCAATATCAAGCTGGAAGACGTCCTGATGATTGGCGAAGACGGCCAGGCACCCGAGATCGGCGCCCCGACCG
Organism: Rhodospirillaceae bacterium; assembly: GCA_018674495.1. Taxonomy (GTDB): domain Bacteria; phylum Pseudomonadota; class Alphaproteobacteria; order Rhodospirillales; family UBA2165. The sequence goes on from JABHAA010000108.1 coordinate 37,087, forward strand.
TCGCCAAGGCGGCAGTCAATTGCGAGATTCTCGATCAAAGCCGCGCCGATAAGGTCATCGTTTTCAAGAAGAAAAAGCGCAAAGGCTACCGGCGCCTCAACGGGCACCGCCAGGAACAGACCGTGCTGCGGGTTCTCGATATCAACGGCAAGGGCGCCGTGAAGCCGAAAGCCGAAGACAAGGCCCCGGCCAAAGCCAAAGCAGCGGCGAAGCCGAAAGCAGCGGCAAAATCGAAGGCGGCGGCCAAGCCCAAGGCGCCTTCAAAGAAAGACGATTAAGGAGCAACGCTTATGGCCCATAAAAAAGCAGGCGGATCATCCCGCAACGGCCGCGATACAGAAGGCCGGCGTCTCGGCGTCAAGAAATATGGCGGCCAGGATGTGTTGGCTGGCAATATCATCGTCCGCCAGCGCGGCACCAAATTCCATCCCGGCGATAACGTCGGCATGGGCAGGGACCATACATTGTTTGCCCTCTCAGGCGGCAAGGTCTCGTTTCGCAAAAAGGCTGCCGGGCGCACCTTCGTCAATGTGGAGCCGGGCGCCGCATAACCGGCCCGGCCATAGACACGTTAGTCTTTAAGGGGAATGGCCATCCATTCCCCTTTTTTGATACGCTGACGCAAATGCGAACGCCGATAGGGTACGCGCGATGAAGTTTCTCGATCAGCAAAAAGTTTTCATACAAAGCGGTAACGGCGGCGACGGTTGCGTCGCTTTCCGGCGCGAGAAATATGTGGAATATGGCGGACCCGACGGCGGCGATGGTGGCCGCGGCGGCGACGTCACGGTAGAATGCATCGCCAATTTGAACACCCTCATCGATTTCCGCTACCAGCAGCATTTCAAGGCCGAACGCGGCCATGGCGGCATGGGCAAGATGCGCTCCGGCCGGTCCGGGCATGGCAAGGTTCTGCTCCTACCCGTCGGCACGCAAATTTACGACGAAGACCAGAACCATCTGATTGCCGATCTGACCGAGGAAGGCCAGACCATCGTGCTCGCCAAGGGCGGCGACGGCGGCTTTGGCAACGCCCATTACAAATCCTCCACCAACCAGGCGCCGCGCCATGCCAGCCCGGGCTTTTCCGGCGAGGAAAAATGGCTCTGGTTGCGCCTGAAATTGATCGCCGACGCCGGCCTGATCGGACTGCCAAACGCCGGCAAATCCACGTTTCTGGCCGCCGTGACACGGGCGCGCCCGAAAATCGGCGACTATCCTTTCACCACCCTGCATCCCAACCTGGGCGTCGGTTATGTGGACGAGGTCGAGCTGGTACTCGCCGATATTCCGGGCCTCATCGAAGGCGCCCACGAAGGCGCCGGGCTCGGCGACCGCTTCCTTGGCCATGTGGAACGCTGCGGCGCGCTGCTGCATCTCGTCGATGGCACCGCCGATGACCCAGGCGCAGATTACCGCACCATCCGCCGGGAATTGGAAGCCTATGGCGAAGGGCTGGCGGCCAAGGACGAAGTTGTCATCCTCAACAAGTGCGATGCCCTCAATGACGAGCTGCTGGCCAAACAGCGGAAATCGCTGGCCGAGGCGGCAAGCCTTTCCGAGGACGACATTGCCTGCATGTCCGGCGTCGCCGGCACCGGCGTGACAGAGGTGTTGCGCCGCGCCGCCAAGATGATCAGAACCGCCAACGCCGAGCCGGCGGAACCCGCCGTGTTCACGCCATGAGCAATTCGGAGACCTACGATATCACCGCCGCTTCCCGAGTGGTGGTCAAGATTGGCTCTGCCCTGTTGGTGGATGCCGATGGCGCCTTGCATACGAACTGGCTGGCGTCATTGGCCGCCGATATCAAACGCTTCCGGGACCGCGGCCAGGATGTGATCTTGGTGTCGTCTGGCGCGGTGGCGCTGGGGCGGCGCTACCTGCGCTTAAAAAACGGCAATCTGAAGCTGGAAGAAAAGCAGGCGGCGGCGGCGGCCGGCATGGTGCGTCTGGCGCACGCCTATCAGGAACGCCTGGGCGAACACGATCTGACCGTGGCGCAAATCCTGTTGACCCTCGCCGACACCGAAGACCGGCGGCGCTATTTGAACGCCCGCTCGACCCTGATGACCTTGTTGGGCGTCGGCGCGGTGCCGCTGATCAACGAAAATGACACGGTCGCCACCGACGAAATCCGCTTCGGCGACAACGACCGTCTGGCAGCGCGAGTGGCGGCCATGGTATCGGCAGATCTGTTGATCCTGTTGTCCGATATCGATGGCTTCTATACGTCCGATCCGACGCTGGATGCGGGCGCCAAAATGCTGGCGGAAATCACCGAGATCACGCCCGCGATTGACGCCATGGCGGGCGCGTCTTCGTCGTCGGATTCGTCCGGCGGCATGATCACCAAACTGGCCGCCGCCAAGGCCTGCATGGGCGCCGGCTGCCGCATGGCCATCGCCGACGGACGCGCGTTGAGCCCGCTCGCCGCGCTCGAGGCGGACGGCCCTGGCACCTGGTTTATCCCGCAAGCCAATCCCCATTCGGCGCGCAAGAACTGGATCGCCGGCTCCTTGCAGCCGGTTGGCGCGGTGATCGTCGATGACGGCGCCGCCAAGGCGCTAGCGGGCGGGCGCAGCCTGTTGCCGGCCGGTGTCGCCGCCATCGAGGGCGGCTTTCAGCGCGGCGACGCGGTGGCCGTTAAATCCGCCGATGGCCAAGAGCTGGGGCGCGGCCTGGTTGCCTATTCAGCCGAAGATGCGCGCCTAATCATGGGCCACAAAACACATGAAATCGAAGCCCTACTCGGGTACCGTGGCCGGGACGAGATGATCCACCGGGACGATTTGGCTATTCTTTGAGATGATGCGGCATAGAACATGACCGATAATTTGGAAAACATTCCCGCCCTGATGCAGGATATTGGCGCCGCCGCCAAGGACGCCGCCGGAACCTTGGCCGGTGCAACCGCCGAGGCCAAAAACCGTGCCCTGACCGAGGCCGCCAATTCCTTGCGCGCCAATGAAGCCGCGCTGTTGGAAGCCAACGCCAAAGATATGCAAGCGGGCGCCGACAAAGGCCTCACTGGGCCCCTGTTGGACCGACTCGCCCTCGACGCGGCGCGTATCGACGTGATGGCCGCCGGGCTTGACCAGATCGCCGCCCTGGATGATCCGGTCGGCTTTGTCATGGACCGCTGGCAGCGGCCCAACGGCCTCGACATATCCCGAGTGCGGGTGCCCCTGGGCGTCATCGGCATTATTTACGAATCGCGGCCCAACGTCACCGCCGATGCTGGCAGCCTGTGCCTGAAATCTGGCAACGCGTCCATATTGCGCGGCGGCTCGGAAAGCTTTCATTCCTCCACGGCGATCCTCGCTTGTATGCAAGAAGGGCTGAAGCTGGCCAACCTGCCGGCCGCCGCCATCCAGATGGTGCCGACCACCGACCGCGCCGCCGTCGGCGAAATGCTGACTATGACCGATTATATCGACGTGATCGTGCCGCGCGGCGGAAGGTCCTTGGTGGAGCGCGTGCAGACCGAAGCCAAGGTGCCCGTCTTCGCCCATCTAGAAGGCATCTGCCACACCTATATCGACGCCGGCTCCGATCCCGACATGGCCCGCGATATCGTTCTCAATGCCAAGATGCGCCGCACCTCCATCTGCGGCGCCACCGAGACATTGTTGATCGACAGGCGCGCGGCGGCAACGCACCTGCCGATGATCTTGGATGCGCTGACCGGCGCCGGCTGCGAGATCAGGGGTGATGCCGATAGCCAAGCCCTCGATGGCCGCATCGGCGCAGCTAAGGACGAAGATTGGAAGGCCGAATATCTGGACGCGGTGATCGCCGTCAAACAGGTGGATGGGGTCGAAGAGGCGGTTCGTCATATCAACACTCATGGCTCCGAACACACCGACGCCATCGTCACCGATGACGCCGAGGCCGCCGAAACTTTCCTGAACGGCGTCAACAGCGCCATTGCCATGCACAACACTTCGACCCAGTTCGCCGACGGCGGCGAGTTTGGCATGGGCGCCGAGATCGGCATCTCGACGGGCAAGATGCATGCGCGCGGGCCGGTCGGCGTCGAGCAGTTGACCACCTTCAAATATGTGGTTCGGGGCTCGGGCCAGATCCGGCCCTGACATATCCGGTATTAAAGCGAACATTCCCTTGAGCAATCCCAAACGCATCGGACTTCTCGGCGGCTCCTTCAATCCGGCCCACCGGGGGCATTTGAATCTCAGCTTGGCGGCGCTCGGCAGTCTGGATCTGGACGAAGTGTGGTGGCTGGTGTCACCGCAAAACCCATTGAAACCGGCCACCGGCATGGCTGCCTATGAGACCCGCTTCGCCTCCGCCGAGAGCTTCGCCAATCATCCGGATATTTACGTGTCCCATTTCGAACGGGACCACGAAACAAGTTTTACCGCCGACACCGTGCGCGCCTTGAAAAAGGAGCGCCCGAGCGATCATTTTGTGTTTCTGATCGGTGCCGACAATCTGATCCAGATTCACAAATGGCGGCAATGGCGGCAGATATTCCGGCTCATCCCCATTGCGATTTTCCCCAGGCCTTCTTATTCTATACGGGCATTGAAGTCGCGGGCGGCCAATCGTTTTGCCCGCCAACGAGTGCCGGATATTTATGCCAAACGGCTGGCCTTGAAGAAGGCGCCAGCATGGATGTTCCTGCACATGACGCCGGATGCAACCTCGGCGACCAAAATCCGCGCGTACCGGCGAAGAATTTCCGCCGAAGCGGCCAATAGGTTATAATGTTATATGACTGCACCTATGTACAAAGGAGAACCATCCCATCGTTCGTTATAAAACGGCGCCACCGTCCCCCTCGCAATTGCTGAAAACGGTTACGGCGTCTCTGGATGACGATAAGGCGCTTGAGGCCGACGTCATTGATCTTGCCGGTAAAACCGATTTCGCTGACTATATGGTAGTTGCGACGGGAACCTCGCAGCGGCATATCGCCACCATGGCAGAGCATCTCCGCGAAACCTTGAAAGCCAAGGGCTTAGCCTCGGTCCCCATCGAAGGCTTAGGCAATTGCGACTGGGTGCTGATCGACGCCGGCGATATCATCGTCAATCTGTTCAAGGCTGAGGTCCGGCAATTCTATGAGCTGGAAAAAATCTGGGGCGATCCGGCGGAGACCGAGCAGGCGGCGAAACCTTGAATTTGAAACCGGCCTGAAGGACACGCGCCCGATGCAGATCACCGTCGCCGCCGTCGGGCGCATGAAATCCAGCCCGGCCGCCCAGCAGTGGCAAGACTATGCCAAACGGCTCACCTGGCCGATCAGCTTAAAAGAAGTGGAAATGCGCAAAAAACTGCCCGAAGCGCAGATGGTGCTTGGCGAGGCCGAGCTCTTGAGCGCCGCCGTGCCGGTTGATGCTTTGCTGATCGCCCTCGATCCGGTTGGCAAGTCCCTGTCGAGCGAGGCTTTCGCCGCCCAGATGCAGCGCTGGATGTCCGATGGCCAATCCCAGTTTGCCTTTGTCATCGGCGGCGCCGGCGGGCTGGCCGCTGGGCTGGTAGCCCGCGCCCGCTTCAAATTGTCCCTAAGCGAAATGACCTGGCCGCATATGCTGGCAAGGGTCATGCTAATCGAACAGCTTTACCGGGCGCAATGTATCTTGACGAAACATCCCTATCACCGTTAGACCGCGAGTATATGACCGACAATCCTAAGCCCTTGAAACGACCGAAACCGACGGTGCTTTGCATCCTCGATGGCTGGGGCGAGCGCGATGGCGGCGACGACAATGCCATTCACCACGGCGACACCCCCAATTGGGACCGTATGCGAAGCAGCTTTCCGATGGCCAGGCTCGAAGCCTCGTCCCTCGATGTTGGCCTGCCCGAAGGCCAGATGGGCAACTCCGAAGTGGGCCATATGAATATTGGCGCCGGGCGCGTGGTGATGCAGGATTTGCCGCTGATCGATGCCGCGGTCGCTAATGGCTCCTTGTCTGATAACCCGGGCCTGACAGGTTTGATCGATAAATTACGCGCCAGCGGCGGCGTCTGTCACCTGCTCGGCCTGGCGTCTCCGGGCGGCGTCCATTCCCATCAATCGCATCTGATCGCGCTGGCCGGCTATCTGGACAGCGCCGGCATCGAAACCCGCTTGCACGCCTTCCTGGATGGCCGCGACGTGCCGCCGTCGAGCGCCCTTGGCTATGTGGGCGAGATCGAGGCGGCGACCAGGGATATGGCCGGCTTCCAAACCGCGACGGTGTGCGGGCGTTATTGGGCCATGGACCGGGACACCAATTGGGACCGGGTTGAGCGCGCCTATGTCATGCTCACGGACGGTGCCGGCGAAAGCGCAGGTTCCGCCGCCGAAGCCATCCAGCGAAGCTACGATGGCGGCGTCACCGACGAGTTTGTGGAGCCTCTGGTGATTGGCGACTATACCGGCATGGCCGACGGCGACGGTATTCTGATGTTCAATTTCCGCGCCGACCGGGCGCGGGAGATTTTGGCCTCCCTGGTGGATGCGGACTTCGGTGGTTTTGCAAGGGGCCGGGTCGTTGATTTTGCCGCCACCCTCGGCATGACCGAATATTCCAGCGCGCTCAACGCCCACATGAGCGCCATGTTCGATCAAAGGCCGTTGCACAATATCCTCGGCCAGGTGGTCGCGGACGCAGGCTTAAAGCAACTGCGCATCGCAGAGACCGAAAAATACGCACATGTGACGTTCTTCCTGAACGGCGGCGAGGAAGCCCAGTTCGAGGGCGAGGAGCGCATTCTGGTGCCCTCACCCAAGGTCGCTACCTATGACCTACAGCCGGAAATGTCAGCCATTGAAGTCACCGACAAGCTGGTCGATGCGATCAAGGCGGAGCGTTTTGATCTGATCGTGGCCAACTATGCCAACGGCGATATGGTCGGCCATACCGGCATCTTCGAAGCCGCCGTCCAAGCCGCCGGCACCATCGATGCCTGCCTCGGCCGCCTGGAAGCGGCGCTCAAAGACGTGGGCGGCGTCATGCTGGTTACCGCCGATCACGGCAATGCGGAACGCATGCACGACCACGAAACCGGCCAGCCGAACACCGCCCACACCATGTCGCCGGTGCCCCTGGTGCTGGTCAACGCACCGGCCGGCGCCGGCACCCTCCAAGACGGCGTACTCGCCGATATCTCGCCGACCATCTTGGCGCTCATGGATCTGCCACAGCCAACCGAAATGAGCGGCACATCGTTGCTGGATCCGGCCAAAGCCCATGCGTCCGGCTAGCGCCGTATTTCTTTTTGTTATCTTACCCGCGCTGATGGGCGGGACGGCCCTGGCCGCTGAAAAACCGGCCGCCGGGATCGGCAAGCGGCTCCAAGACGTGGAACGGGCCATTGACCAGGGCAAAAAAAAATCCCAGGCGCTCAAGAAGCAAGCCGATGCGTTGCGGGCGAAGCTGACCGGCGTCAACCGCAAGAAGGTCGCGCTGGCCCAAGACATCCAGGGCCTGGAAACCGAAATGAACGATCTCGAACGGGAGATCGCGGAACTTAACGGCGCCGAAGAAGAGAAGGAAACCTTGCTGGCCTCGCGGCGCCGCCAGTTCGCCCATTTGCTGGCCGCCTTGCAAAGATTGTCGCGCCTGCCGCCGGAAGCGGTCATCGCCTATCCGGACCGGCCCGCCAATCTGGTGCGCGCCGCGATTCTCCTTCGCACCACATTGCCCCGGGTCGAAGGCCAGGCGGCCCGACTTCGCGAAGATTTGATCGCCCTCGACGCGACCCGCGGTCAGATCGCCGAACAACGCGCAAAACTGGCCGCCGCCGCCGCCCGCATCGATGATTATCGGAGCGATCTGGAAAAGGCGTTTCGCCAAACCAAGGCCGCCCGGCGCCATACGTTGGCCGCCCGACAGGTGGAAGGGGCGCGGCTAAAGCGGCTGACCGAGGAAGCCGGCAGCCTTCGGGAATTGTTCAAAAAACTCGAATCGGAACGCCGGAAACGCGCGGCCCTACGCAAAAAAACCATTGAAAATCAAAAACTTAAAGAAAAAAATACGGACCACCCCTTGAGCCTCGATCCAAAGAGCCGGGTGGCGGCACTTGCGTCGTTTGAGATCAGGCCCATATCTAAAGCACGCGGCAGGCTGGCCTTTCCGGCGGTTGGCACCGTCAAAGGCCGCTATGGCGGCGCCGTCAGACGCGGCATCCGGCGCAAGGGTCTTGTCGTTGCCACCCGCGCTGAGGCACAAGTTGTGGCGCCCTATGACGGCAAGGTTGTCTTCGCCGGAACGTTCCGGGGATACGGGCTGCTCTTGATAATCGAACACAGCGAGGGATATCATAGTCTTCTGTCCGGCTTGGCGCGTATAGACGCCATCATCGGACAATCACTTCTCTCGGGCGAGCCGGTCGGAAAGATGGGTAACTTGGGTGCCGGACGCGAACAACTTTATGTCGAGTTGCGGCAAAACGGAACGCCGATCAATCCCATGCCGTGGATGACGGCGCAAAAAGGTAAGGTAAGAAGATGAAAAAATCGATTTTAACATTGGTGATCGCGGCCGCGTTTCTGTTGACCATTCCCGCCGCCGCCGACGCCGCCGAAAAGAAAAAAGAAGCCGACACCTACCGGCTTTTAAATCTGTTTGGCGATGTGTTTGAGCGGGTCCGCTCTTCTTATGTGGAAGAGGTGTCCGACGAAGACCTGATCGAAGCAGCCATCGCCGGCATGCTGACTTCCCTCGATCCCCATTCCAGCTTCCTGAACGCCAAGAACTTCAAGGACATGCAGGTGCAGACGCGCGGCAAGTTCGGCGGCCTCGGCATTGAAGTCACCATGGAGAACGGCTTGATCAAGGTGGTCTCGCCCATCGATGATACGCCGGCGCACCGCTCCGGTCTGCAACCGGGCGACCTGATCACCCATCTGGACGGCAAGCGCGTGCTCGGCCTGACCCTGGCGCAATCGGTCGAATTGATGCGCGGCAAGGTCGGCACCGATATTAAATTGACCGTCCGCCGCGCCAAGAAGCCGGCCTTCGACGTCAACATCACGCGCGCCATCATCCCGCTGCGCACGGTGCGCTCGCACCTGGAAGGCGATATCGCCTATGTGCGTATTTCCTCGTTCAGCCAGCCGACCAATGACGGCCTCAAGCGAGCCATGAAGAAAATGAAAAAGAAGGCCGGCGATAAATTCAAGGGCGTGATCCTGGATTTGCGCAACAATCCGGGCGGGCTGCTGGATCAGGCGGTAGCGGTGTCGGACGCCTTTCTTGACCGCGGCGAGATTGTGTCGACGCGCCCGCGCAACAAGGAAAGCCATCAGCGCTTCAACGCCAAACCGGGCGACCTGGCCGACGGCAAGCCCCTGATCGTGCTGATAAACGGCGGCTCGGCGAGCGCCTCTGAAATCGTCGCCGGCGCCTTGCAGGACCACAAAAGGGCGATCATCCTCGGCTCGCAATCCTTCGGCAAGGGATCGGTGCAGACCATCCTACCGCTGGGACCGCACGGCGCCATGCGTCTGACCACGGCGCTCTATTTCACGCCGTCGGGCAAGTCCATCCAGAAGGTCGGCATCAAGCCTGATATCGCGGTTCAACAGGCGCGCATCGAAGCCATTCAGTCGAGCCGCCGGCAAAGCCGCGAATCGGATTTGCGCGGCGCCCTCGACCAGCGCAACAACAACGGTGCCGGCAAATCGGACAACAAGACCGATCCCGGCAAGGCCCGGGACCAAGATACGCCACTGGATTTCCAGCTACAACGGGCCCTGGATCTGTTGCGCGGCGTCGATCTTTTCACCAAACGGTTAAAAGGCTAGTTCGGACTAACGCTGATGGCGGATGATGAGGCCGACGACGAGCTGGACGACGAGGCGCTGGACGGCGACGCGTTGGTCGGCGAAGACGGCGACGATGCAGACTCCGGCGACGACTTCGACGGCGATGATGATGATGATGATGACGCCGACGATGACGATGATGACGACGATGATGATTCCGATGACGATGATTTCGGCGGCGACTTCGACGACGACTTCGACGACGACTTCGACGATGACGACGAAGAGGGCGGAGGCGGAGGCGGCAAGAAGAAAATAATCATCATCGCGGCGGCGGCTATTGTCGTGCTTGGCGGGGCCGCCGGCGGAGCGATGATGCTCATGGGCGGAGGCGATGATAGCGGCGGCGGCGAAACCAATCATGCAACCAATGCCGATCCAAACATACCCCTGGTCACCATGGCCATTCCGCCCAAGCGGCGGCTGAAGATCACCGACGAAAGCAAGCCAAAATTCGGCGCCCGCAAAGGCGGCGTACGGAAAAAGCTGAAAGCCCGGCCCGACCCAAAACCCGGCTTGACCCCGCCAGCCACAGGCGGGCACGCCCCAGGAAATGAGAGCGGTCCCGCTCCCAAGCCTGCGGGCGAGCACGCACCCAAGGCGGCGGCGGGCGGCGCGCCGGAACAGGCCGCCGCACCGCCTAGGGCAGCCGCCGGCCATGGCGCCGAAGAAGCGCCCCGGGAGCCGGCCAAACCGGCGTCCACCGGCGTCCGCCGCACCCCCGGCAAGGGCGTGATCACACCGTCGGTAACGGCGGTCGCGTTTCGCGGTATTGCATTGCAGCCGCGCGGCAAATCCTTGAAGGGCGTCAATTCGGAAATGGTCGAAAGTACCGCGACCGGGCTGCTGCCGAAAAAAACATCGCGCGGCGGCTCTCCCTGGCAGGAATATTCGCGCCCCTTCAACAAGGACGTCAAACGTCCGCGCATCGCAATTATCCTGCGCGGTATCGGGCTCAGCCGCGCCGCCACCCTGGCTGCCATCAATCAATTGCCCGGCGGCGTCACCCTGGCCTTCAGCCCCTACACCACAAATATTGGCGACTGGATGGGGATGGCGCGCTCGGCGGGGCACGAGACGCTGATCGACTTGCCCATGGAGCCCAACGACTTCCCGGTCTCCGATCCGGGTCCGATGGCTATGCTGACCGAGTTGGAAGCCGCCGATAACATAAACCGCCTGCAACGCCTGCTGGGTCTGGCGCCGGGATTTGTCGGCGTCTTCCAGGTCATGGGATCAAAATTCGCGGCCTCCGAGCAGGCTTTGACCCCGGTCCTCGGCGAGTTGGCAAAACGCGGGCTCCTCTATGTGGACAACGGCATCCCCAAGGGCGGGCTCAGCCTCAAGGTAGCCAAATCCTTGGCCCTGCCCCGAACCAGTGTCGCCCTTACCCTTGACGAGACCCCATCCGCCGCCGCCATCAACGGCCGCCTGATACAACTGGAAAAACAGGCGCGCGCCCGAAAATCCGCGGTCGGCGTTGCCGAGCCCTATCCGGTTACCATCCGGCGTCTGGCCGAATGGGCGAAGTCGCTGGACTTCAAGGAGTTGGCCCTAGCGCCGGTGTCCGCCGTGGTGCGCATCGATGGTGCGCCAAAAAAGCCGGCCGACGCGGAGGAGACCAAGAAATGATACCGCGCGGCTTACCGCTCTAGCCCATGGGTCCCGTTCAAGCCTCGGAGCTTCCCTATCGGCCCTGCGTCGGTATCTTCCTGATCAACGACGCGGGCAAGGTTTTGGTTGGCCGGCGCATCGGCGCAGAGGCCGACGCCTGGCAAATGCCCCAGGGCGGCATCGATGCAGGCGAGGAACCCGCCGAGGCGGCATTGCGCGAGCTTGAAGAAGAGACCGGCACTTCCAGTGCCCGCATCATTGGCGAGGCCGCCGAGTGGGTACGCTACGATCTGCCCAACGAGATGATCGGCAAGATATGGCAAGGGCGCTACCGGGGGCAGAGGCAGAAATGGTTTGCCTTGCGTTTTCTGGGCACCGACGACGAGATCAACCCAGCCGGCGTCGCCCACCCGGAATTCGATGGCTGGCAATGGATGGACGCCGGCGATCTGGTTGCCAACGTGGTGGCGTTCAAGCGCGAAATATACGCCATGATTGTAGACGAATTCGCGCCGCTTTTGGTGAGACGGAAATAGCCTGGGAGAAATCGGTTTTTTGGCAAAAAACCGTTATTTTTTAAAATTTTAGGCGTATTTTCTCCCTGGAAAATTCTTGTGATAGACGGTTTGCGGGCCACCATAGTCTGTGTTATGAATTTTGCAGTTTCAGCCACCGAATCTGGAGCTTAATTTTAGAGATTTTCCGAAATAACCGTAGTGAAATGTGCCTTGCGCCAAGCCTTTAAAACTTGGCAAGCACTTAGACATTCAGCTCCTGTCTGGTCACAAATCAGGTAAGAGCTGAGCGAGGAGTATGCGAGCATGGAGGGCAGTCAGGCAGCCGGAATGAGCAAGGCCCGGCGCGAAGAAGTAGATGATGTGGTGATCCGCTTTGCCGGTGATTCCGGTGACGGCATCCAAATCACCGGCAGCCAATTTACACTGACCACGGCGCTGGCCGGAAACGATCTGGCGACGTTTCCCGATTTCCCGGCCGAGATCAGGGCGCCCGCCGGCACCACTTTCGGTGTCTCGGCCTTTCAAATTCATTTCGGCTCCCGCGACATCAAGACCGCCGGCGATGCCCCAGACGTGCTGGTGGTGTTGAACCCGGCGGCGTTGAAGGTCAATCTCGGCGATCTGGTTTCCGGCGGCATGATCATCGCCGACACCGGCGCCTTCACCGACCGCAACCTCAAAAAAGCCGGCTTCGATGCCAATCCGGTCGATGACGGTACGCTAGATGGCTATCAGGTGGTCGCCGTCGATATCACGGCGCTGACCCTGGAAGCGGTCAAGCCGCACGGCCTGTCGCAAAAAGAGGCGGCGCGCTGCAAAAACATGTGGTCGCTAGGCTTGGTCTATTGGATCTATGACCGAGACCGCGATCCATCGGCGGCCTGGCTCAATCAGCGTTTTGCCGACCGCAAGGAAATTGCGGATTCCAACATCGCCGCCATCAATGCCGGCCACGCCTATGGCGAAACCATGGAAGTGTCGGCGGGCAAAGTACATGCCTATTCGGTGGCGCCCGCCAAGATCGCGCCAGGCCTCTACCGCACCGTCACCGGGATCGAAGCGTTGTCCTGGGGCATCATCGCCGGCGCCGGCTTTGCCGGGCTTCGAACCACCTTCGCCGGCTATCCGATCACCCCGGCCTCGGCGATCCTGCATACCCTTTCCAAGATGAAGCAGTTCGATGTAACCACCTTCCAGGCTGAGGACGAGATCGCCGCCGCCGGCGCCGCTATCGGCGCCGCCTATGCCGGCAATTTGGGTGTCACGGCATCCTCCGGCCCCGGCATTGCCTTGAAGATGGAGGCTATCGGGTTGGCCATTTCGGTCGAGCTGCCGCTGATTATCATCAACGTGCAGCGCGCCGGCCCGTCCACTGGCCTGCCCACCAAGACCGAACAATCGGATCTCTATCAGGCCGTCTATGGCCGCAACGCCGATGCGCCGCTGGTGGTACTGGCGGCGCGCTCGCCGTCCGACAGTTTCGATGTCGCCATCGAAGCGGTGCGTCTAGCGACCCAGTTCATGACCCCGGTCATGGTGCTCGCGGACGGCTATATCGCGAACGCGTCAGAGCCCTGGAAAATCCCCGATGTGGACGCTTACGATAAATTCCCGGTCCATTTCCACACTGATGTCGAGGGGTTCCATCCGTTTATGCGCGATGAAAAAACCCTGGCGCGCGCATGGGCCATACCGGGCACACCGGGGCTGGAGCACCGCATCGGCGGCATTGAGAAATCCAGCACCACCGGAAACATCTCCTACGATGCCGAGAACCATCAAGTGATGACCGATCTTCGCAAAGAAAAGATCGATGGTATCGCCAAATTCATCCCGGACCAGGATGTGGCCCTTGGTGACGACAAGGGCGGCATCGCGGTTGTCGGCTGGGGCTCCACCTACGGCCCCATAAACCGCGCTGTGCAGTTATTGCGCACCCAGAAAGCCAAGGTGTCGCACATCCATTTGCGTCATATCTGGCCCTTGCCGCCAAATTTGGGCGATCTATTGCGCGGCTATGATAAAATTCTGGTGCCGGAAATGAATACCGGCCAATTGACCACCGTTTTGCGCGACCAATACCTGGTTCCTGCCGAGAGCTTGAGCAAGGTATCTGGTATGCCGTTTAAGGTCACCGAGATCGAGGACGCCATCCGTGACCGCTTGGAGACAAAAAAATGAACGTGACCACGCGGCCCGAAAAACTAACGCCCAAGGATTATGCATCCGATCAGGAAGTGCGCTGGTGCCCCGGCTGCGGCGATTACGCCATTGTCCGCGCCATGCAGTCGGCGCTGGCGGAGATGCAGGCGCCGCTGGAAAAGACGGTGTTTATTTCCGGCATCGGCTGCGCCGCGCGGTTTCCCTATTACATGTCCACCTATGGCTTCCACACCATCCACGGCCGCGCCGCGGCAATCGCGACCGGCACCAAGATCGCCAACCCGGAGTTGGATATTTGGGTTATTTCCGGCGATGGCGATTCGCTGTCCATCGGCGGCAACCATCTGATGCATGTATTGCGGCGCAATGTTGATCTGCAATATATCCTGTTCAACAACGAAATCTATGGCCTAACCAAGGGCCAGTATTCGCCGACCAGCCGCGTCGGCACGCGCTCGCCCTCGACCCCGGCTGGCTCCATTGATGCGCCGGTATCACCGACCGAGTTTGCCATCGGCTGCGGCGCCCGCTTCGTTGCCCGCGGCATCGATTCGCAGCTCAAACAGCTGCCGCAATTGTTCATGCGCGCCAAGAAACATAAGGGCGCCTCGTTCGTCGAGGTGTTGCAGAACTGCATTGTCTATGCCGACGGCATCTATGCCGACTTCACACAAAAATCTATGGTTGAGGAAAAGCAAATCGCCGTGGAACACGGCAAGCCGCTTTTGTTCGGCAAGGACCGCACCAAGGGCATCCGCCTCAAGCCCGGCCGCATGGAGGTCGAGGTGGTGACCGTCGGCGCCGGCGGCATCGAGGAAAAAGACATCCTGGTCCATGATGAGACCAACAAGATGATGGCCCACTTGCTGGCCTCCATGGAATCGCCCGAATTTCCGGTGGCTGTCGGCGTCCTTTATTGCGAGCCTGGCCCGACCTATGACGAAGGCGTCTATCATCAGCTCGACGAAGCCATCGCCGCCCAGCCGAAGGCGAGCATGAATGATTTGTTGCGCGCCGGATCAACCTGGACGGTCGAATAAGGCCCGATTGGGGCGCCAAAAAAACGCGGGTAATATTATATGCCTGGACCACATCGCCGCTTTGGCCTCTACACCGTATTCGCCGCACTTTTGGTGGCGATGCTGGCTTGGATGGGGCCGGCGGCGGCGGCGGAGAATTCCGGCGGGCTACAGCCCGGCGATGAGTTCCGCGACTGCCCGCTTTGCCCCGAAATGGTCGTCATCCCCGCCGGCAAGTTCATCATGGGCTCGAAAAAAGGGCGCAAGCGGGAATTGCCGCAGCACCGGGTGCGCATCCCCAAGCCGCTGGCCATTGGCCGCTTCGAAGTTACTTTCAGTGAGTTCGATGCCTGCTTTGCCGCCGGCGGATGCAAGAAAAAACCGTTCGACAGGGGCTGGGGGCGCGGCAAGCGGCCGGTGATGAATGTTCTGATCGGCGATATCGCCGAATATGCCGCCTGGCTCTCGAAAAAATCCGGCGCCCGTTACCGTTTACCGACCGAGGCGGAATGGGAATACGCGGCCCGCGCCGGCACCAGTTCGGGATATTGGTGGGGCGATCAGATGCGCGCCGGCGCCGCCAACTGCCGGAAATGCGGCACCCACTGGAGTGGCCAAAAAACCGCGCCGGTGGGCCGGTTCGAGGCAAATCCCTGGGGTATTTATGATATGCACGGCAACGTGCTGGAGATCACCTCCGACTGCTGGAACACATCTCACGTCAATGCCCCCGGCGACGGCACCGGGCGCATCGACGGCGATTGCAAAAGCCGGGTGGTCAAGTCGGGCGCCTGGTATTATCTGCCAAAGGTATCGCGCTCGTCATCCCGGGTGCGCAACGATGTGCGCATCATCAGCTATTTCATCGGTTTCCGGCTGGTCCGGGAAATGGACTAGCGTGCAGCTTCAGGCTTTCAAGCCAGAAAGTTCACCCCCGGCCCATCGATCACGTTTTGACTCGCCGGCACCGCCTGGGCAAGGCCATCGGGGCGCGTCGCCGTCATGATTTTCTGGTAGGTATCGGCCACCATGGTGGCCAACGCCACCGCTTTGGTGGGCTTGAACGACGCCGTTTGTTGAAAAATAAGCTGCGCATGAAAGGCCGACATAAAGGCCTGAAATTTGGGCTTGCCGGTCGCCGGCCCGGTCTCTTCGGATGTGCCCGTCATGCGCGGCCATGCAGCGCCCGGGCCAGCGCCACCGCCTGATAGGCCAGCCTCCATGGCACCGCCAAATGCGGTTTCCGATATGGACGCGGCGGCGCCCGCCGATACGCCAGCGCCGAACATCGCGGGACCATAGGCCGCCACGCGCCCGTCGTTACCGGAGCCTGGTATCATCAATGACATTTTTCAACGCTCACCCAGGCTCATAATAATGGATTGGCCGGGCAATAACCACAGGCTCGTGCGGCCCGGCCCGGTTATGCTAAACTGGCTCATCATGTGGACCGATGCCGTTGATTTGAGGAATTATTACACAAGCCCCATCGGCGCCGTGACCGAGCGTCTGGTGGGCCAGCATATCCGTTCGGTCTGGCCCGACTGCACCGGCATGCGCATGCTCGGGCTAGGCTATCCGGTGCCCTATCTGGACGGTTTCCGCCGTCAGGCCGAAACCGTTATCGCCGCCATGCCGGCCTCGCAAGGGGTTTTGCACTGGCCCGAAGACGGCCCCGGCCTCACCTATTTGGCCGACGAGGCGGAATTGCCGATCGAGGATCTGTCCCAGGACCGGGTATTGCTGATCCACGCCCTCGAATGCGCCGAGCAGGTGCGCCCGATGATGCGCGAAATTTGGCGGATATTAAGCGGCGGTGGGCGCCTATTGATCGTGGTTCCCAACCGGCGCGGGCTATGGGCCCGGTTCGAGCGTACGCCGTTTGGCCAGGGCCGCCCCTACTCCGCCGGTCAGATCAACCACTTGCTGCGCGACGCCATGTTCGCGCCGCTGGCGACCCGGGGGGCGCTTTACATCCCGCCGACGCGCTCGCGCATGGTGCTGTCATCGGCCTCGGCTTGGGAAAATGTGGGCCACCGATTGTTCAACCGTTTCGGCGGTGTGATATCGGTGGAGGCGGAAAAACAGATCTATGCGCCGACGCCAACGCAGGGGACGGTGCGCTCGAGGCGCACTTACGCCGCCGCCATCAAGAGCTGACAGTTTCCCTGGTCAACAGGAACACCGCCTGTTCGCCGGCCAGATTGGTAAACGCCACGTTGGAGCGAATGCGCCGGCGCGCACCCCGGTGATTGAGGGCGACCGAACGCTCGATCACGATGCCCAATTCGGCGCAAAGCTGGATAAAATCCTTGATCGTGCAGGAATGAATATTGGGGCTGTCGAACCAATGATGGGGCAAAGCGTTGGTCACCGGCATGCGCCCGCCAAACATCAACGACACCCGCACCCGCCAATGGCCGAAATTGGGGAACGAGACAATGGCCCGGCGCCCAATGCGCAGCATATTGCCGAGCACGTCCCTTGGCGCCCGCGTCGCCTGCAGGGTCTGCGACAGAACCACATAGTCAAAGGCACCATCGGGATAATCGTTGAGATCGGTGTCGGCGTCACCTTGAATCACCGAAAGGCCGTGCGAGACGCAGGCATTCACCCCTTGCATGGATAATTCAATGCCGCGCCCATCGACGCCTTTTTCGTGGATCAGATGGTCCAACAGGGCGCCGTCGCCGCAACCGACGTCCAAAAGCCGGCCGCCCGGCTGCACCATATCGGCAACGATCTGCAGATCGCCGCGAAGGTTGGTGCGTTGGTGTAAAGCGTCCATGATCGGCTCAGTCCCCATTTCCGAAATCGAGGCCGAAATGCTCGCGGGCGCCGTTCAGGAAGCCGGACAATACGCTCCAGAATTCCGGCTCTTCCAGCAGGAACGCATCATGGCCCTTGTCGGATTCGATCTCGGCGAAGCTGACATTGGCGGCAGCGGCATTGAGGGCATGCACAATGCGGCGGCTTTCCGACGTCGGATACAGCCAATCGGAAGTGAACGAAATGACGCAAAAGCGCGTCTCGCAGCCCAAGAACGCTTCGGCCAGCACGCCGCCATAGCGTTCCGCCAGATCGAAATAATCCATCGCCCGGGTGATATAGAGATAAGAGTTGGCATCGAAACGGTCGACGAAGGTGCTGCCCTGGTGGCGCAAATAGCTTTCCACCTGGAAATCCGCATCAAAGCCGAAGGTTACCGCGTCCCGGTCCTGAAGCCGGCGCCCGAATTTATTGTGCAGGGCCGGTTCCGACAAATAGGTGATATGCGCCACCATGCGGGCGATGGCCAGTCCCCGGTTAGGGTTGGTGCCTTCGGACAGATAATTGCCGCCGCGCCAATCGGGATCGGCCATGATCGCTTGGCGGCCAACCTCGTGAAAGGCGATGTTCTGCGCCGAATGATAGGGCGCGGCGGCGATCGGCACCGCGGTGCGCACCCGTTCGGGATAAAGCGCCGCCCATTCCAGAACCTGCATGCCGCCCATGGAACCGCCGATGACGCAGAACAATTGCTCGATCTCAAGATGGTCGAGGAGCAGCGCTTGGGCGCGTACCATGTCGGCGACGGTGATCACCGGGAAATCCAGCCCCCAGGGCTTGCCCGTATCAGAGTTGATCTCTTTCGGCCCGATGGTGCCCATACAGCCGCCTAGAATATTGACGCAAATAATGAAATAGCGGTTGCTGTCCAACAGTTTGCCGGGCCCGACCATCAAACTCCACCATCCCGGCTTGCCGGTATCGGGGTGGGTATCGCCGACATATTGATCGCCGGAAAGAGCGTGGCAGATAAGAACGGCGTTGGATTTGTCGGCGTTCAACGCACCATAGGTCTGATAAGCCACGGGAAAATCGGAAAATTCGACGCCGCAGTCCAGGCGCAAGGGCGCCGTCAGCCCCAATCTGGTGCTCTCAGTGGACCCGGGTCCATTGGCCAACGTTGCGACCGTTTGATCAGGCGGCGCGGTCATCGTAACCGTTATATCCCATTCTGGCGTTTTAGAAGCCACCCGATTTCGCTTCGGCCAGGGTCCCGGCCCGCTTCGGATGACATCCATAGCTAAGAATCGAGGGCCCCCAAGTCAATCTTTTCTTTGATTTTAAGGGTGCCGGGCATTATCACTTCGCCTTCCTGAAGGTAACTTAAGTCACACAAAATGTCCGAAGCCGAGCTTACAAAACTCAGAGATGAGATCGACGCCATCGATTTGGAGCTGCTGCAGCTGCTGGCCCGCCGCGATGCGGTCAGTGGCCGCGTGCGCCTGGCCAAGGCGGGCGATGACGTCAAATTGCGCCCCGGAAGGGAAGCCGATATTTTGCGGTCCCTGCTGGCCGCCAACAAAGGCGGCTTCCCGGAGCGCTCAATGCTGCGCATATGGCGGGAAATTTTCTCAGCCTCCCTGGCCAGCCAGGGCGCCTATTCGACCGCCGTTCTAACCCAGGATGGCGGTTCTTTATTATGGGATCAGGCCCGCGATCATTTCGGCGCCGGCGGCACGTACCATGGCTGCGCCACGCCGCGCCGGGTGCTGGAATCGGTCGCCGGCGGCGAAGACGCCCTCGGCATCCTGCCGCTGCCGGACCCGGAAGACACCGATCCCTGGTGGCAGCATCTTCTGGTTCAGCCCAAGGCGGCCGGCGGCGGTGATGCGCCGCAAATCATCGCCAAGCTGCCGTTCTGGAGTTCCGCCGGCGCCAATAAAAATGGCAATGGAGAGACGGCGCTGGTGATCGCCATGATGGCGCCTGACCCATCGACCAACGACCGCACCCTTGTGGCCATCGATCTGGCCGGCGAGGTGTCCGCCAACCGGCTAACGAGCGCCTTGGGCGCGGCCGGTATCGACGCCGCCTTGGCCGCCCGCTGGCATGAGACAGCGGCGCCGGAACGTTGGGTTAACCTGATTGATATGGCCGGCTTTACCGATGCCGATGATGCCCGCTTCGATGCGCTCTCCGACGCGTTGGAAGTGCCGGTCAATCAGATCCTCCGCTTGGGCTGTTTCGCCGCGCCATCGGTTATCAAAGCCAAGGGGAAAAGCTGATCATGGCATCACCGACACCGCTCCCAGGCCTTTTGGATATCGCCCCTTACGCCGGCGGCGAGGCCGAGATTGAAGGCTTCGATAAGGTTATCAAGCTGGCCTCCAACGAAGGCGCCTTCGGGCCCAGCCCGAAAGTGCGTGCCGTCCTGGAAGCCGCCCTCGACAATTTTCATCGCTACCCGGATGGGGATTGCACCAAAATCCGCGAGGCCATCGCCGATAAATATGGCTATCCGGTGCAAAACATCATGTGCGGCGCCGGCTCGGACGAGCTGATCGGTCTGATCGCCCGCTGCTATGCGGCCGCAGGCGATGAGATCATCACCTGCGCGCACGGCTTTGCCATGTATCCCATCTATGTGAAGCAGGTGGGCGCCGATCTTGTGGTCGCGCCGGAAACCAATATCACCGTAAATGTGGACGCCATACTGGAGCGGGTGAGCGCGCGCACCAAAGTGGTGTTCGTCGCCAACCCCAATAACCCGACGGGCACCTATATTCCGAAATCGGAGGTGGTGCGCTTGCGCACTGGGTTGCCCGATCACGTGCTTCTGGTTCTCGACGGCGCCTATTCGGAATTCGTCGACCGGGATGATTACACCAACGGCGCCGAGATGGTCGCCGCCAGCGACAACGTGGTCATGCTGCGCACATTTTCGAAAATATACGGCATGGGGGGCTTGCGCCTTGGATGGGCCTATTGCCCGGACGAGGTCGCCGACGTGATCAACAAGACCCGAAGCCCGTTCAACGTCTCCTACCCGGCGCAAATCGCCGGGCTGGCGGCGCTCGAAGATGATGCGTTTTTAGAGCACGCCCGCGCCCACAATATCCAATGGCGGCAATGGACGTCCGACGAGGTGAAGAAACTAGGCCTTGAGGTTCCAGACTCTGTCTGCAATTTCGTGCTGGTGTGGTTTCCCGATGAGCCCGGGCGCAGCGCCGAAGACGCCAACCAGCACCTCAAGTCCCGCGGCATCATCGCCCGGCGCATGGCCGGCTATGGGCTGCCCGACGCGCTCCGCATATCGATCGGGCTGGAAGACGAAATGCGCGCCGTCGTCGCTGCCCTCGAAGAATTCACCGGCCGCAACGACACCGGGACGGGTTGAGCCGCCATGAGCACTGACACAAAACAATTCGGCCGCATCGCGCTGGTCGGCATCGGCCTGATCGCATCTTCTCTGGCGCGTATAATCCGCCGGGGCGACCTCGCTGAGCATGTGGCGGTGACGGCGCGCACGCAAGCCAGCCTGGACACCGCCGCCAAGCTGGACCTGGCGGACAGCTTCACCCTGGACGCAGCCGAAGCGGTGGACGGCGCCGATATCGTCATCATCGCAACGCCCATGGGCGCCTACGGGACGGTCATCGAAAGCATCAAGGGCGCTCTGAAGCCTGGCGCCATCGTCAGCGACGTGGGCTCAGTCAAAGGCTCGGCCCTGGCCGATCTTGCGCCACATATTCCGGACGGCGTCCATCTGGTGCCCGCCCATCCGGTCGCCGGCACCGAGCATTCGGGGCCAGAATCCGGCTTTACCGAATTGTTCGAAGGCCGCTGGTGCGTGCTGACGCCGGCTGCCGGTACCGACCAGGCCGCCATCGATGCCATCGCCGATTTGTGGGCCGCCACCGGCGCCAATATTGAAATCATGGACGCCGAACACCATGATCTGGTGATGGCCATCACCTCGCACCTGCCGCATCTAATCGCCTATACTATCGTCGGCACGGCGACCGATCTGGAGCAGACCTTGCGCAACGAGGTGATCAAATATTCGGCCAGCGGGTTTCGCGACTTCACGCGTATCGCCGCGTCTGATCCATCCATGTGGCGAGACGTGTTCTTGAACAACCAGGACGCAGTGCTGGAAATGCTGCAACGCTTCACCGAGGATTTGACCGCCATGCAACGGGCCATCCGGCGCGGCGAGGGCGACACCTTGTTCGATCTGTTCGAACGCACCCGCACCATCCGCCGGGGCGTCATCGACGCCAAGCAGGCTTAGGCTGCCTAACGCAGCTTCTGCACCCCGCTGGCGTCCGGCGGGCGCGTCCATTTGATGAGCGGCATATCCATCAGGCGCACCGGCCCGGCGTAGAGTTTCCTTTCTTGAATAGACAATGGCAGGCTGATGGACGCCGGCCCGCCGCTCTTGGGCTTGCGCGCCAGAACGCCGAGGATCAGGCGCGCCATGGCGGCATCGCGGGAACGGATATGGCCGGCATCCCGGAGCGCCTTGACGGTCTGGAAAAAGCCGCGCGCCTTGGCGGTCATGGCGCCCACCGGCTGCATGGCCGCATCCAAGGACAGGGTGCCGTTGGCGCGCACGTTGAGCGGGCCATATTGGGTCTCCAGTCGCCCCACCTCGACAATGCCGCCATCGTCGCGCCAGAGACCGATTGTATCGACCGTCACCGGAAATTTGAGCCCGCCCAATATTTTTGCCTCGATGTTCAATTGCCTCACATCCTCGCCGAGGGGCAGTCTTAGACCCGCCGGCAGCGTCAGCCCGCTGAGGCTGAGGTCCAAATCAAAGGTTGGCGTCTTCGCCGTCACCTCATCTGGGAACAAGCGCGCGGCAAATATCTCGGCAACCGCGACCGAGGCGAACTTGGCGCCGCGCCCGGCGGTGATGGTCAGCGCTTCCGCCGACAGCCGCACCGAGGCCGGCAATCCATCGCCGTGCAGATCGGCCACCACGCGCAATTTGGCGGCCTTGCCTTGATAAGATTGCCGCGTGCGCCCGGCGGCAATGTCGAGGCTATGTTCGCCGGCCAGGTCCACCGATATACGACCCAGGTTCCAGGGCGCCATATGGGCGCTTAGTTTTTTGGCGCGCCATTCCCAGCGGTCGCCCTCGCCGGTTTCGGAAAATCCGGAAAAAGCGATGCGCGGTGCGGTCATGATGACCCTGAGCGCCAGTGGGAAGCCGGAAATTTCGATGCGTTTCTGCGACATCTGCACGCCGGCGCCGGCGCGCGCCTCCACCCATTGGCCGATACCGTCCTTTAGATTAGAGGCAAGGAAAAACCAATAGGCGGTGTAGGCAACGCCGATCACGGCGGAACTGACGATACCGATCAAGCCATAGCGGATGAGGCGCAGGCTTAAGGGCGGACGATAATCGAGCGCCGCGTGCCGGGGCCCGCCGCTGCCCCTATTTGGTTTGCGGGCCATCGGGCAACCGGGTTAAGAGATCGATCAATTGACGCCGTTCCGCCGAGCTAAGATTGCCCGCGATACGGTCTTCATGGCCGGCAACAATAGGGCGCAGTTTTTCCATCATGGCGGCACCAGCCTCCGAGAGAACCAGGGCGTTGGAGCGCCGGTCGACTTTCGATGCGCGCCGCTCCACCAGACCCCGCCCCTCCAGCGTGTCGATCACCGCGACCATTGTTGAGCGTTCGATGCCGATGGCGCGCGCCAGGGCCGATTGGGAGGAGCCGGGATTAGCCTCGATCAGCACCAGCACGCCGAACTGGCCGGGGGTGATCGACACGTCCGCCATGGCGCCCGCGAAATCGTTAAACATGCGGAGCTGGGCGCGGCGCAACTGATAGCCCAACAACTCCGGCAGAATATCGAAATTGAGGGCGTCCGAATTTGGCGGCGCGGCTTGGGCCTGGCCGGACTGGCTGTCCATTATCTTAAGCCGCGCCCAGGTCTGAATTGATAGCGATGTCGCGCAAGGCAAACCGTTGCAGCTTGCCGGTTGCGGTCAGCGGCATTTCATCCACATAAAACATACGCCGGGGGCATTTATAGATGGACAGGTTTTCGCACAAATCGTCCTGCAATTCCTTTTCGAACTGGACGGTGTCGGCGCCAGCGCCCGGCGCAACCATGAACAAGGCCAGCCGGATCAGCCCGTCTTCGTTGGGAACGCCGACAACGGCGGCCTCGTCAACAAGGGGATTGGCCAGCACCCGTTCTTCGATCTCGGCCGGGCTGACCCATTGGCCCGAGATTTTCAGCATGTCGTCGGCGCGGCCCTGATATTCGTAAAAGCCGTCTTCGTCGATGGAAAACATATCGTTGGTGCAGTACCAGCCATCTTTGAAAACCGCAGCAGAGCGCTGTTCCAAATTCCAGTAGCCTTGCGCCACGCAGCCCATTCGAACCCAGAGCACGCCAGCCTCGCCGGGTGCAATTTCAGGCCCGCCGTCCTGGGCCAATATCTTGACCTCGGTCCCCGGCGTCGGCACACCACAGGTACCGGGGCTCATGCGATCAGGGCGATTGGCAAGAAACAAAAAGCAGGTTTCAGTAGCGCCGATGCCTTCGAGGACCGGCCGCCCGGTGGCATCCTGCCAGGCATCGAACAATGTGCGCGGCAGCTTCTCGCCCGCCGAAAGATAATAGCGCACGTCCTTGAAGCCATCCCCCTTGGCGACGCCATCGCGCAGCATATTGCGATAAAATGTGGGCACCGAAAGAAGGATAGTCGGCCGGTAAGTTTCGACAATATCGCCAACCGCCTCGGCGTCTGGCCAATCGGGATAGAGGATGGCGGCGGCGCCGAGATTGAGGGTCGCAATCATGACATGGGCCAAGGAGAACGCGAAAAACAGCTTCGACGATGCAAACACCCGGTCGCCGGGGCCAACTTCCATCAATTGCCCAAGCATATGTTTGGCGTCCAGCGCAGTGCGCTGGCAATGCACCACGCCCTTGGGCTTGCCGGTGGTGCCGGAAGAATACATCCAGAATCCCGGATCATCGGGGGCTGACAGAACCGATGCCAATTCCGTCGATGCCGCGTCCATCAGGGCCGGGATATGGCCATAGCCGTCCATCGGCGCATCGACCGAGAAGGCCGCCGGTTTGGACGCGGCCATCGCCGCCGCCTCGGTAAACAGATCCGCAAATTGGGCTTCGAGCACGAACCCGGTGCAGGCAGCATCGTCGATGGTGAAGGCGATATCGCCCGCCGACAGACGCAGGTTGAGAGCCACCGGAACCGCGCCAATTTTGAGCAAACCCAGATAGATGTAAAAGAATTCCGGGCGGTCGGTGACCAGCAGCAAAACCCGCTCACCCCTGCCGATGCCAGCGGCGGTGAACACATTGCCAGCCCGGTTCACCCGCTCGGCCAGCTGCCCAAAGGTAACCGTGCCGCCGGTGCTAAGAATTGCGGCGTCATTTTCCTGCCCCCGCGCCAAGGCCGGGCCGAGGACCGCGTCGGTTATATTCATTAAGGATTGTTCAGGTTCAGACACAGGGCGACTTTCGTTAATGGCGGCTTTATTTAAGGCTGATCGCGGGTTTTGGCAGTGATATTATTGTTGGGCATACGAACGTTTTTGGCAAGGCACATCGGCGCAGTGCCCATCGGGATGGCCGGGTGGACCAGACCGGCGTCCGTCTTGGCAACTCGGCACCTGACCACTCCTACGCGCGCATGCGTATTTTCTATTTTTACGTGTAATACATTAATATTTTCGTGCGATATATCTTGGTAAAAACGACCATACCGTTTCATTACTGATCCTTACGGTTCCCTACGGAACATACCGGTTTTTTCGTCGCCAAAATGGCGGTTTCGAGGAATAGCGGCGGTGTGACCAAGCAAAATCCCTTGCGTTTAGTTCCTAGTATGTTCCTATCTTATGTAGTCTGTAGGCGAGCAAATGCAAGTGCCGCCAAGCATTTGAATTCTTAATGTTGGATATTCTGAAAAAGGGTTGATTTCGGAATGGGCTATGTCCGCCACGTACCCGCAAACCTGCGTTCAGGCGGTTTGCGTTGAATGGCGGCTTTTGACCACCGGGCTAGGTGGACATTGCGAAATCACTCAGTCTATGTGGTCGGCAACCGTTTTTATAAATTTTGGGAGCGAAAATGGTTTGGCGATATAGCCGTCGCAGCCGGCCTTTATAATTTCATCTTCAACCCCGTTCCCGACCTCTGCTGTAAGGGCGATGATCGGAATATATTTCAGTTCATCTTTCGCCTTGATGGTTTTGGTTATTTCCAAGCCAGAGGCTCCAGGCAAGTTCAAATCCATCAGGATCAGATCGGGATGGTGCGTTTCGGCTAGAGTGATCGCTTTGTCACGGTCTTCGGTTTGCAGGGTTTTATACCCGTGAGCCTGGAGCAAATCTTCAAACAATTTTATGTTCAATTCGTTATCTTCAACGATGAGAATCGTTTTTGACATTATCTGTTTCTTTTCAAACAGGTTGTGGTGCGACGGGCAAGGGCATCTCTGTATGCCGTGCCCATCTAAAATCCTAAGGAGGTCGTGTGAATTGGGTATTAATTGGATATTTCAAATGTGTGAAGGGCTGTAGCATTTCAATATTGTGAAATTCGTGACAGTATACTTATTTCTTATCCGCTTTCGGTTTCCGGCCCCGCTTTTGGTGTCGGATGGGCCGCCCGAGGACAGTCTCCATGCGTGTCAGAAATTTCTCCGAGCCGAGCGCCCGGCCGGAGCGGGCGTGACGCTGGATCGTCTTATGGTCTTCGTCGTCCAGCCCGGACGCCAAAAGTGCCTTCCAATCGCCGCACCTTTCGAGAAGCGGGGCAACATTGCAAAGACCGTCGTCGCGGCCCTCCAAATGAGCGCGGGCGCTTGACCACGACCAGTTTTCGGCACGCTTTGAGAGACGCGCGCGCACCGGGTTCAGTTCCACATAGCGCGCCGCCGCCGCCAGATGCGCCTCGTCCATGGGGAACGATTGAAACCGCTCCTGCCATAAGTGTCCGCGCCAGTCTTCGCGCTGGTTGATGGCGCGCGCATAGCGCCGATGGGCCTCACCAAGAGAGGCGCGCAAACCATCGGCGTCGGCGGGAACCATGATCAGATGTACATGGTTGGGCATCAGGCAATAGCCCCAGATTTCGGTTCCCGAGCGCTGGCAACTTTCCGCCAGCAAGTCTATGTACAGGCGGTAGTCATCATCGGAGAAAAAGGTTTCAAGCCGTCGGTTGCCGCGCTGGGTGACATGGTGCGGGATACCGGGGATAACGGCGCGTGCTATTCTGGACATGGTGGAAAAGTATCAATCGGCGGCGCGCGGCGCAATAATTAAGTATACTGTCATGAATTAAATTCCTTTACAGAGATATGGCCGCGATTGGATTTGCGCCGGCGCGCTCCAGGCGACATAATTGAGCCTATGAAAACACCCACCTTGCAAATAACCCGGCGGCGTCTGGCGGCGCCGCTCATTCTGGCGCTGCTTGCCGTGACCCTGGCGGCATGCGCCAACAAATATGTCTGGCAGAATTCCAGGCTGGCCGAGAACCGGTTGTCCGGCGACACCGCCGAATGCCGCTATAATTCCGAAAAACTGATCAACGACGAATTGAAGCAAACGAGCCCGTTCGACACCCAAGAGCGCGGCCAGTTGGAACGGCAATTTTCCCTATTCGATGCCCGCAAACGGCGCGATCAGATGTTCTCAAACTGCATGCGCGACAAGGGCTACCGGCGGGTCAAGGTCAAGCCGAAGCCGAAACAAAAGCCCAAAGCCAGTTAGAACACCCATTGCTGAAGGAAATTCCGGCCATGACCATCAGCCTCGAAGATATCCCTGCGGATAGCCGTATTACGTCTCTGGAGCGCCTGGATGCGCTCTACGGCGAGCCCTCGAAGCGCGCCCTGATCAAAGAAATCGATCATATATCGGCGGAGTATCAGGTCTTTGTGGAAAAATCGCCGTTCGTGATATTGGCCTCGTCCGGGCCCGGCGGCCTCGATTGCTCGCCAAGGGGCGATCCGGCCGGCTTTGTTCGTGTGCTGGATGAAAAAACCGTGTTGCTGCCCGACCGGCTCGGCAACAACCGCACCGATAGTTTAAGCAATATCATCACGGATCCCCGGGTTTCGCTGTTGTTTCTGATCCCCGGCGTCGGCGAGACCTTGCGCATCAACGGCCACGCCGAAATATTCGTGGACGCGAATTTGTGCGCCGAATTTATCGTCAATGGCAAGACGCCGCGCAGCGTCCTCGCGGTGCATGTGGAGCGGGTTTATTTCCAATGCCCAAAGGCGCTAATTCGCTCTAAGCTCTGGGATTTGGAAACCCAGGTGGCGCGCGCCGAGCTGCCGAGCTCCGGCGATATCTATAAAGCCATAACGGACGGCGAATTCGGCGGCGCGGAATATGACCGCGCCTATCCCGAGCACATCAAAGAGACCATCTACTAATCCGAAATGCGGACAACAAAAATGGCGGCCATGATGGACCGCCATTTTTGTTGTCCGCATTTCGGATTAGCCGATGGTGCCACCACCCGGAAACTTAACCTCGGTATTCGCGGGCCGGCGATAGCGCCGGAAATCATTGATGCCCATGCGAATGATGCGGCTCGGGGCATGGATCAGCTTGTTACCGATAGCGGCCAGGACAGAATCGCGCTCGCGCGTTGCCTGATCAACCAGATTGCGTGCGAAAAACACATTGTCATTGCTCATAGTCATGTACTCCGT
Organism: Rhodospirillaceae bacterium; assembly: GCA_018674495.1. Classification (GTDB taxonomy): domain Bacteria; phylum Pseudomonadota; class Alphaproteobacteria; order Rhodospirillales; family UBA2165. The sequence continues at coordinate 65,683 of JABHAA010000108.1, forward strand.
TTATTAGCGGCAGAGAAAAATCCGAACCCGCCGCGCTGATTGCACGAAAAATTGGGTTCGTTCTCACACCAGATTGTTAATATCCGTGGGCAAACCGGCGCCTGGAATGGCCGGCCTTACACTTGCCTGTTTGAGGCGGTCGCTTTCGGCGGCGCCCCATGGCACAGTGTTATTGCCTGCAGGATATGTATGCCTGCCGGTGGCGCAGAAAAAGTGCAATTATTCGAGCCCAGATATGCAAGAATTGCATACATATAAGCCATTGTATTTACCTGCTATTTTATGATTATAGCATTTTTTAGTGTAATTTACGGAGAAAATACCCGACTTCATCTGCGCCATGCGCATTGGTATTTATTGGCGACAGGCGCGGTGTCTCGACCAAAACCGGACGCCGTGATAGGCTTTCGCAACCCGAAATTTTCCGAATTTACCCGCGAATAGATGGCATGGATCAACATTCCAAAACCGAACTTAACCGCACCGTCGGCATCATCGCCGGAGTAATTGCCGGGCCCGGCGATGACGGCCGTATGGGCGGCGCCAATGACTGGATGCGCCTCATATCCGAATCCCTGGACGAAGGCGAAACCTTTGCGCTGGCGGCGCTCTATGAAGACGCCCAGGGGAGCACGCCGAGCGATGAGCGCCCGCATTCGGAACGGCTGCAGGCATTGCGGGACGAATTGGCGACGCGCAAGCTGGATGGATTTTTGGTACCCTTGGCGGACGAACACCAGGGCGAATATGTACCCAAACATGCGGCCCGCCTTAATTGGCTGACCGGATTTACCGGCTCGGCGGGATTGGCGGTAGTCCTGGCAGACCGGGCCGTCCTGTTCGTCGATGGCCGTTACACGTTGCAGGCGGCGGAACAGGTGGATGGCGATCTATTCGAGATCCGCCATTTGATCGATCAGCCGCCCACCGATTGGGTCGCTGAGGCCCTTGGCAGTGACGCCAGGCTGGGTTTCGATGCCTGGCTGCACACCGGCGATGGCGCCCGGCGCTACCGGCGCGCCACTGAGAAATCCGGCGCCAAATTGATTGCCGAAGACACCAATCCCATCGATACGGTCTGGTACCACCAGCCGCCGCCGCCTTTGTCACCCATCGCCATCCAGGATGTCGCCCATGCGGGCAAGACATCTGAGGAAAAGCGCCAGGACATTGCCAAATTTTTGGCCAAAGCGGGCGAGGACGCGGTGGTCCTGACGCAGCCCGATTCCATTGCCTGGCTGGCCAATATCCGAGGCGGCGATGTGCCCTACACGCCCTTTGTCCTGGGCTTCGCGGTTCTGGACAAGGACGCACATCTGAATATCTACACCGACCGGCGGAAACTGACGCCAAATGTGGAAGCCGCCCTTGAGCCGGGCATCGCCATTCTGCCCCGGGGTGAATTTGAAGGCGCCCTTGCATTGCTCGGTCAGGCGGGGCTTCGGGTGCGCGCCGATAGCGCCGGCGTATCGGAAGCCATTTTGGCCGCGCTCAAGGCCGCCGGCGCCAAACTGTCCATGGCCGAAGACCCGTGCGCATTGCCGAAAGCCTGCAAGAACGAAACCGAACTAGCCGGAACGCGCGAGGCCCACCAAATGGACGGCGCGGCACTCTGCCGCTTCCTGGCCTGGCTGGATCGGGAAGCCGGTACCGGCAAGCTGACCGAAATGAGCGCCGCCGACCGTCTGGAAGCGTTCCGCCGGGAATGCGGCGACGTTCAGGGGCTTTCCTTTCCGACCATATCCGGCGCCGGCGCCAACGGCGCGATTGTCCATTACCGGGTAACCGAGGCGAGCGACAAACGCCTTGAGCCGGGTAGCCTCTATCTGGTGGATTCCGGCGCCCAATATCCCGGCGGCACCACAGATGTGACCCGCACCGTCGCCATAGGGGCGCCGACGGCGGAAATGATTGAAATGTTTACCCGCGTCCTCAAGGGCCATATCGCCCTGGCCAGCGCCATCTTTCCGGACGGCACCACCGGCTCGCAACTGGACGCCCTGGCGCGGGCGCCTTTGTGGCAAGCCGGGCTGGATTATGATCACGGCACCGGCCACGGCGTCGGCAGCTTTTTGGGCGTTCACGAGGGTCCCCACCGGATATCGAAAATGCCCAGCCGGGTTGCCATGAAGCCGGGCATGGTGGTGTCCAACGAGCCCGGTTTTTACAAGACCGGGGCCTTTGGCATTCGCATCGAAAATCTGTTGTATGTGCGCCCGCACAGCCAAAAATCCGGCGCCAAAGCGTTTTATGGATTCAATGTGCTAACCCTGGCGCCCATCGACCTCAATCTTGTGGACGCCGAAATGCTGGATAGGGGAGAAGTGGAATGGCTGAACACCTACCACCGGCGCGTCGCCGAAACCCTATCGCCAAGGCTTGATGCGGATACGCGTAAATGGCTGAATTCCGTGGCCCGCGCCATTTAATCCGGCTTTCCATCCACCGCACCGACCGTTGGCTATTAATTATCGCCCAATGTTATTGAATTTCGGCTAAAAAAGCCCCATGTAGTTTGGAGAATTTAATGGCAGGGCGCTTAACACACCGCTCCAATTTTTTTTTGGTTTGGACGTAAAAGGGGACGACCGAATATGGCGACGAACGGAACGCGCAAATTGTTTAGCGCGGAATTGAAGATGCTCGAAGCACAAGCCGGCGCGGACGCCGGTGCAATCGAGCCGTCGCCATCGTTCCATGGCGCCAGCCGCAGCAGTGCCGGCAACGGCTCCGTCAGCAATCAAGATCTGTTGAGCGCGATCACCGCACTGTCCAATAGAATCGGCGGCGGCGGCGATCTGGAATTGGCTGAAACCGAGGATATTCCCGCGCCCGACGCCGACTTAGAGCAAGATATGGAAATGGCCCACAATATGCGCTCCGAGCTGCGCGCCATGGCCCGCTCGATCAAGGAAACCAAATCCGAGATCAAGGCCATGCGCGTCGGCGGCAAGGGCGACGATACGCTACTGACCGCCTCGTCGGAACTGGACGCGGTGGTCATGGCGACCGAGGAGGCGACCGATTCTATCCTCAACGCCTCTGAAACCATCGAAGCGCTGGCCGCAAAAATACAATTGAACGCCGTCAGCGACGAAGACCGCCAGGCTACCGAAGATATCCAGGAGCAGACCATCAAAATGCTCGAAGCGTGCAATTTTCAGGATATTACCGGCCAGCGCATTACCAAGGTGGTCAACACCTTGAAATTTGTCGAAGAGCGTATCGACGCCATGATCGATATTTGGGGCGCCGACGACATCGAAGAGGTCGATGCGTCCGTCACGCCCGACAACGAAGGCGACAAGGGACTGCTCAATGGCCCCGCACTCGACGGCGAAGGCATCGATCAGAACGATATCGACAAGCTTTTCGATTAAACTTGACCGCCTTCCAGGGCTAAGGCATCACATCAAATTCTTGACGTCCGGCTTTCAGCGATAGTGCGAAAGGTGCGCTTTTTCTTGATTGCAAACCGGATTTGGCGACAATGGCCGCCGGATGGCATTTGGCCGCCCTCTATTTTGGCAGCGATACGATTATGGCGAAAGACAACACAGCAAAACCCGAAGCCAGTTCGATCTGGGGCGGCCGTTTCAGCGGCGGCCCGGCAGAGGCGATGCAGCGCATCAATGCCTCCATCGGCTTCGATTGCCGGCTCTATGGCCAGGATATTGCGGGCTCCCTAGCGCACGCCGATATGCTTTGCGCCCAAGGCATTATCTCGGCCGAGGACGGCGCCGCCATCGCCGCCGGTCTGAAAGACATATTGGCCGAGATCGAGGCCGGCAATTTCGAATTTAAGGCCGAGCTGGAAGATATTCACATGAATATCGAGGCCCGGCTTGGCGAATTGATCGGCGATGCGGCCGGGCGGCTGCATACGGCGCGCTCGCGCAACGACCAGGTGGCCACCGATTTCCGGCTTTGGGTGCGGGATGCCCTGGATGATCTAGACGGCGCCCTCAGAAACATGCAGGCGGCGCTGATCGAGCGGGCCGAAAGCCACGCCGCATCGATTATGCCCGGTTTCACGCATCTGCAGACGGCGCAGCCGGTGACCCTTGGCCATCATCTTTTGGCCTATGTGGAAATGTTCGGCCGCGACCGCTCGCGCCTGGCCGATTGCCGCGCACGCATGAACGAGATGCCGCTGGGATCGGGCGCTCTGGCCGGCGCGTCGTTCCCCATCGACCGTGACGCAACGGCCAAGGCGCTTGGCTTCGATAAGCCAACCGCCAATTCCTTGGACGCGGTATCGGACCGGGATTTCGCCCTCGAATATCTGGCTGCCGCTGCGATCCTCGGCGTGCATCTGTCGCGCTTGGCGGAAGAATTTGTGCTCTGGAGCTCGGAAGCTTTCGGCTTCGTAAGCCTATCGGACGCCTTTACCACCGGCTCGTCGATGCTGCCACAAAAGCGCAACCCGGATGGTGCCGAGCTGGTGCGCGCCAAGTCGGGCCGGCTAATTGGCGCGCTGGGTGGGCTTTTGATTGTCATGAAGGGATTGCCGCTGGCCTATTCCAAGGACATGCAGGAAGACAAGGAACCGGTGTTCGAAACCGCTGATACGCTTGCCCTTTGCATTGCCGCCATGACCGGCATGATCGGCGACGCCGCGTTTGATACCGGCGCCATGGAGCGCGCCGCCGCGTTGGCGGAAACCGGCGCCGTCGATATCGCCGACTGGCTTGTCCGCGAACACGATCTACCGTTTCGGAGCGCCCATCACGTGGCTGGACAATTGGTTCGCCTGGCCGAGGAAAAGGGCTGCGGCCTTGCCGATTTGAGCCTGGCCGATTTGCAAAATATCGAGCCCCTATTGACGGCGGAGGCGCAAAAGGTTTTGGATATCCATTATGCGGTCAGCGTGCGCAGCAGTTACGGCGGCACCGCGCCCGACCGGGTCAAGGCGGCCTGTGCCGATGCGCGGGTGCGCTTTTTAGGCGGATGAGGCAAATGATTTTTCGGCGTGCCATGGCATTGATTCTGGTCCTGCTGTTTGCGGCGGGGCTGACCGCGTGCGGCAAAAAGTCCGCCCTTGAGCCGCCGGCCGGTGACAAGGAACGCCAGTTCCCGCTCCCCTACCCCAGAAAATAGCGCCCACCATGGACCATTTTCAGTATAGAAACGGCACCTTATGGGCCGAAGATGTTGCGCTTTCCACAATCGTGGAAGCCGTTGGCACACCCTTCTATTGCTATTCCACCGCCACTTTGACGCGCCATTATAATGTATTCACCGAAGCCTTGGCCGGATTGCCGGCGCTGGTTTGCTATTCGGTGAAGGCCAATTCCAACCTAGCGGTGATCAAGACTCTTGCCGGGTTGGGCGCCGGCGTCGATGTGGTTTCGGGCGGCGAATTGATGCGCGCAATGCGGGCTGGGGTGCCGGCGGACCGTATTGTCTTTTCCGGCGTCGGCAAAACCGCGCCCGAAATCAGCGCCGCCCTCGAAGCCGGCATCTTGCAGATCAATATCGAATCGGAACCGGAACTGGCCCTGGTGAATGATGTCGCCGCTCGGCTTGGGCTTACCGCGCCCATCGCCATCCGCATCAATCCCGATATCGATGCCGACACCCACGACAAAATCTCCACCGGGCGCTCGGAAGACAAATTCGGCATCGAATGGACAAGGGTTCACGAAGTTGTGACGCGGAGCGCCGGCTTGGACCATATCCAAGTGGTCGGCTTGGCCATGCATATCGGCTCGCAATTGACGTCGCTGGATCCGTTCCGGGATGCCTTCCAGCGGCTTAGCGGACTGGTCACCGATTTGCGCACCAGGGGCGTTGAAATTCAACGGCTTGACCTCGGTGGCGGGCTCGGAATCCCCTACGATGATAGCGCCGTTCCGGAGCCAGCGGCCTATGGCCAATTGGTGCGCGAAATGCTCGGCGATCTGGACTGCCGGCTATTGTTCGAGCCCGGTCGCCTGATTGTCGGAAATGCAGGTATTCTGGTGACAAAAGTTGTATATTTAAAGGAAGGCGCGACACGGAATTTCGTAATCGTGGACGCGGCGATGAACGATCTTCTCCGGCCATCTCTGTATGATGCACGCCACGAGATCGTTCCGCTGGTGGAGCCTCCGCCCGGCGGGCCCGAAATGGCCGCCGATGTGGTAGGCCCGGTCTGCGAGACTGGCGATACCTTCGCCACCGAATTGACGATGGCGCAGCTGGAAGCGGGCGATGCGCTCGCCATCCGCAGTGCCGGCGCCTATGGCGCGGTTATGGCTTCGAGTTATAATAGCCGCGCGCTGGTGCCGGAGGTGATGGTCAACGGCGAAGACTTTGCCGTTATCAGGCGGCGCATCACCACCCAAGACTATCTGGACTATGAAGACATGCCCGATTGGCTGGAAGAAGAATAGTAAACAAGAGAAGCGGAACCTGTGAAAATTAGCCGAGGTCCATTTTTCAAATTCTACCTGATGGCGGCGCGCGCCGGTCTGGCCTTGGAATATCTTTGGCCGGCTTTGTGGCCGGCGGTGGGTTTGGCCGGCCTGTTCATTGCCGCCGCGCTTTTGGATTTGTTCAGCTTCGTTCCGGTATGGCTGCATGCAGCGCTGGTCATTTTGTTCCTGATCGGCTTTTTCGGCGCCCTGCAAAAAGCCGTTACCCGCATTCCCAATATCCGCGCCGCCGCCGCCCGGCACCGCATAGAAGTTAATTCCGGCCTTGATCACCGGCCGCTGGCGGCGCTCGAAGACGATCTCGCCATCGGCGCCGATGACGCAGGCGCCGTCGTGCTTTGGCAGGCGCACCGCCAGCGCATGGAAGAACAGGCGCGTAGTTTACGCCTGCGCCTGCCCCATGCGGGCCTCACAAGCCGCGATCCCTGGGCGATCCGCATTGCCGTTGCCGTATTGTTGGTGGTTGGCGTGTTTGCCGCCGGCAGCGACGGGTTTTCCAGGCTGGGGCGGGCGCTGTTGCCGGAATTGAGCGCGCTGGCCGGCGCCGATACGACCAAACTAAACCTGTGGATCACGCCGCCCGCCTATACCGGCGAGGCGCCCGTGGTCCTCAAATCAGGTGCCTCATCTAGCGCCTCGGCCAATGGCCCGGCGCCGGTGGACGGTCGCCAAGTGTATATCGATATTCCCGCCGGCAGCGCCGTACTGGCCCAAGTTTCAGGCGGCGGCGCGGTGCCAGAGCTGCGCGTCGACGAGGCCGCCGAGCCGTTCGGGCGCATAGAAGCCGACCGCTATCATCTGGAAACCAAACTCAACAAGGGCAGCCGGCTCGCCGTGCACCAGCGCGGGCGCGAATTGGCGGGCTGGGAATTGAACGTCCGCCAGGACAAGGCGCCAAGCATCGAAATTACCGCCGCCGCCGAAACCTCCCGCCAAATGCGCGTACAGATCCCGTACGCCAGCCAAGACGATTACGGGCTGAAGGACGTCACCCTTTCCATGCGCCGCATCGATGGGACGGCGATCCCTGGCGGCGCCGACGAGATCATTCTCCGCCTGCCGCTGCCGGGCGGCAACCGGAAATTGGTGAAGGGCAAATCCAACCACGATTTGGTCGCGCATGTTTGGGCCGGATTGCCGGTGCTGGTGCATCTTCTGGCGACCGATGAGAATGGCCAGACCGGCGTCTCGGCGGTGGAGCCGGTGGTCTTGCCCGAACGCCAATTCTCGCACACGGTGGCCAAGGAAATTTATGAGCTGCGCAAGCGCCTGACCGCCAAGGACCGGGACCGGCGCCTGGGCATTTTGAAATTGGATTCCATCGCCGAAATCCCGACCCGGTTTGCCGGCAACTACACAGTTTATTTGGCGCTTCGGGTGGCGCGCGAACGCTTGCGCCAGGACAGGCGCGACATCGCCGTCGCCGATGTGCAGAAGATACTATGGGATACCGCGCTGCGCCTGGAAGAGGGCCGCGCCTCGGACGCCAACCGCGATCTGGCCGCCGCCCAGCGGGCTTTAGCTGATGCCCTGAACCGGGGCGCCGATATCAAGGAGCTGGAGCGGCTCATGGACGAGGTGCAAAAGGCGATGCAAAAGTTCGTGGCGGCGCTGATGCGCGAGTTGCGCCAGCGCGGCCAGCTGCCGCCCACCGATCCCAACAGCCAAACCACCGATATGCAGGATTTGCAGCGCATGCTCGACCAGATGCGCGAACTGATGCGCCAAGGATCGCGCGAAGCCGCCAAGCAAATGATGGCCGAGTTGCAGCGTATGCTGCAAAATTTACGCGGCGCCCTGGCTCGGCGCGGCCAACAGAGCGAGCAATCGCGGCGCGCCCAGAAAACCATGCGCGAATTGCGCGGTATCATCCGCCGCCAGCAGAAGCTTTTGGACGAAACCTTCCGGCGCACCCGGCCCAGCGGCCAGCGCCGGCGAGACGAAGAGCATTCCGAGGCCAACAACGAGGGCCTGGACGAACAAAAGGCGGTCCGCCGCGAATTGGGCAAAATGATGCGCAAATTCGGCGAACAGGCCGGCCAGATTCCAAAGGGTCTGGGCGATGCCGAGCGCGCCATGCGGCGGTCCGAACGCGCCTTGGGCCAGGGCCGGCCCGGCGATTCCATCGATCCGCAGAACCAGGCGCTGGACGCACTTCGGCGCGGCGCGCAGAACTCGGCGCAGTCATTGGCGCGCCGTCTGGGGCGCGGCGGCGTCGGGCGCGGTCGCCTTGATCCCAGAGGCGGGCGCTTCGGCGCCTTCACCGGGCCCCGGCTTCGCGGCCTCCGCCCCGGCAACCGCGACCCGTTCGGTCGCCAGTTGGAAGAGGGCAACGCCGGAACCGCCACCGGACGCGTTAAGATACCGGAAGAAAGCGAGATCCAACGGGCCCGCAAAATCCTCAACGAGCTACGCAAGCGCATGGGCGATCAATGGCGCCCGGAGCTGGAGCTCGAATATATCGAGCGGCTGCTAAAGCGGTTCTAAAACGGTCAGGGCTGCACCAACCGGTCTAAGCAATGGCCGCCAAGGATGACGCACCTCCGGCGCAAAGACAGGCAGACTTCCAGCAAGAAATCCGATTTCATCTTGAATTGCTGATTGCGCGACGCGATCCATCCCGGGGGATGGCGCGGCGCCATAGATACGGGCAAAGCGCCCGCCCGGTGGGGCAACCCACCGGTGGCTTCATTGATCGACATATTGACTCTCCCATTTATCGCCTCATTTTCTGAGGTCCCATGGGAGCCATGCAGGAATCATGCCCGATCTAGATAATATTTATGCAAACAATTCAAGTGGCTGCCGCCGGTGATGTCCGGCAATTGCGCGCCGCCCGGCAAAAATTGCCGGGGGACTGTTATTCGTGCTTGGGTGCGTCTTCCTTGGGAGCGCCATCCTTGGGAGCGCCATCCTTGGGCGCTTCGCTTTCCAGATCGCCGAAGGTGACGTCCAGGCGTCTGGCGGTGGGCACCAGATCGATAATCACCGCCGAGAAATCGAACTTCTCGCCGGGCTTCAACAGGCTTTTCTCCGGCGACATGCTTTTGGTCTGCACCGGCTGGCCGTTGCCGTCAAAGGCAATGATCTGAATAACCGGAACCGGTCTGTCGGTGTCCGCAATATTGGTAATGGTGCCCTTGACCACGACGGCGTCCTTGCCATCCCGGGTTTCGCGCGCCGGGGCAGCGGTCTTGATTGCCAAGCCTTCGCCGGGAATATCCACATGCATGCCGATCCAATCGTAGAACGCCCCATTTGCGCCCGGCCACAGACCGACCACTGTTCCGCGTACAACCACCAGCCCGGCGCCGATGCCTGCGATAACCACGATAATAATCAACGGCATTATGAGCCGCTTAATCAGGCTCTTTTTCGGCGCGTCGTCCTCGTCATCACCGACGCCTTCCGACAATACATTGGGTATGGGATCGGGGTCCGGGATGTCGTCGGGATCGAAGTCTTCGTCAAAGTCCTCTTCATCGTCGTCTTCGATCGAATGGATATCGCCTAGCGGTTCCGGGTCCGGTATCGATTCCAGCGCTTCTTCGTCGATATCGGTGATATCGTCGGTGCCGCCGGCAAACACATCGACGCTTTCGATTTCTTCTTCGGGGCCGAGCATGTGGTCCAGATCTTCGTCCGAAGGCAACTCTTCTTCCGGGATCGGCTCCGGCTCAGCCATAGGCACGGGCTCCGGCTCGGGGATCGGCTCCGGTTCGGGTTCCGGAGGAGGTGGTGGTGGTGGCGGCGGTGGCGCGGCATATTGCGGCGGTGGCGCGGCATATTGCTGCGGCGGCGGTTGCGCGGCGACCGGATATTGGTGCCAGATATGCTGGCAATTGAAACAGCGAACCGGGCGCCCGACGGCATCAATCATGACGCCATCGACAGAAAATGCGGTCTTACAAGTAGGGCAGGTTATTTGCATCGGCACCTGATTCGGATGGGCTATAGACCCTTATAGGTAATAGCGATTTTCAACGCAAGCTGACCACGGTTCCCCAAGCCAAAAAACACTCAGGCTCGGGCGCATATGGGCTTATGGATGGAAATCGGCTAAAATCTGGTTAACGCGTCCCAGAATGGGTTTGGGACATAATTTAAGCGGAAATCCGCATGACTGATGTCGTCAGCTTCGAAAATGTCGGGTTACGCTATGGCCTTGGGCCAGAGGTCTTGCGCGATATCTCCCTCAATTTGGAGGCCGGCTCGTTTCATTTCCTGATCGGCGCGTCGGGCGCCGGCAAATCATCGTTGTTGCGCCTGATGTATTTGGCGCAGCGGCCGTCGCGCGGGCTTATATCGCTCTTCGGGCGCGATATTTCGACCGTCCCCCGGCGCGAATTGCCAGCCCTCAGGCGCCGCATCGGCGTCGTGTTCCAGAATTTCCGCCTGCTTCCCCAGCTTAGCGCCTTCGACAACGTGGCCCTGCCGCTACGCGTGGTCGGCGTAAAGCAATCGGAAATTCGCCGCCACGTGGAGGAATTGCTGACCTGGGTGGGACTGCGCGACCATCTGGACGCCAAACCCGCAACCTTGTCGGGCGGACAACAACAACGGGTGGCCATCGCCCGCGCCGTCATTTCCAGGCCCAAAATCCTGTTTGCCGATGAGCCCACTGGCAATGTCGACAATCAGATCGCGGCGCGCATCCTGCATTTGTTTGACGAGCTGAACAAACTCGGCACGACCATCGTTATCGCCACCCACAACGAGGCTTTGATCCGCAAAACCAGGCGCCCGGTGCTGCATCTGGAAGATGGCGTGGTCCGTTCTGCCGCCGGTGACGAGGACGCCGGGACGCCGGGCGATGATAAACCGGCGGCGCGCCTGGCAACCGAAAATGGGCGGCCCGCATAAGATGGCCATCGGGCGCGGTGCCATTCCGTTCGGCCATGACGATGCCTCGCGCTTTCTGCCTTGGATGCTGGCCTTTATGGTTTATCTGGCGGCCCTCGCGGTGGCCGGTCTGTTCATCCTGGCCGATGTGACCGATAAGTTTGATCGCGGCATTGAAAACACTTTGACCATTCAGATACCGGTATCCGAGAGCGTCTTGAGCGATGACCGCAAAGTCGCCGCCGTTCTGGCCCGCCTGCGCCGTACGCTGGGCATCGAGCGCGCCGATGCGTTGGGCCGGTCCGAGGTCTCAGATCTGCTTAGACCCTGGCTCGGTGCGACCGCTGCTTCCGATCAATTGCCGCTGCCCCGGGTAATCGACGTAACCGTGGACCGCAGCAAAGGCTTCCGGGCCCAAAATGTGCGCGATGCCCTGGAACCCATTGTCCCTGGCATCGTCATCGACGATCACGGCGCCTGGCTGGGCGATTTTTTACGCGCAGTCCGGGGCGCCGAGATGATGGCTATCGCGGTTGTCTTCCTGATCTGTCTGATCACCGTCATCATGGTAATCTTTACCACCCGCACCGGCTTGGGGCTGCACCGGGAAACCATCGAGATCATGCATTTTGTCGGTGCCCGGGATTCCTACGTGGCGCGCCAGTTTGCGCTGCGCTTCAGTCTGATGGGTCTCAAGGGCGCGCTGATCGGCATCGCCCTCGCCGTGCCATCCCTATTGCTGTTGTCGGTGATCGCCAAAAACTCCGGCATCGGATTGATCCCGGACTTCGATCTGACCACAGTGGCCTGGATCAGTATCGGCGCCACGGTGCCGGCGTCGTCGCTGATCGCCATGATGACGGCGCGCGCCACGGTGATTAAATCGCTCACCCAGATGGTATGAGCGCATGAGTTTGGCTCCGCGCACAAGGTTGGTAGGGCGGCGCCGTCTGATCACGGCGGCCACCGCTATTGTTATCGCCATCGGCGTTTGGCTGGGCGGCATCCTCGCCTTTGTCGCGCTGATCCCTTTGGCCAAACCAGGCGTCGATACCAAGACCGATGCCATCGTTGTACTAACCGGCGGATCCGGGCGGCTGAATGCGGGGCTGACGCTTCTGTCATCGGCGCGCGCCAAGAAATTATTCGTATCGGGAGTTTACCGGGGCGTCGACGTGCAGACTTTGCTGGATATTTCGCGCCGCGATCCCGAAGGGCTCACCTGCTGCATCGTGCTTGGCTACGCGGCTGGCTCGACAGCGGGCAACGCCGACGAGACCGCCAAATGGCTGGCGGCGGAAAAATACGCCTCGGTGCGGCTGGTAACGGCCAGCTACCACATGCCGCGCAGCCTGTTGGAATTTCGCCACGCCATGCCGGGCATGACCATCATTCCGCATCCGGTATTCCCGCCCCGCTTCAAACGCCGACAATGGTGGCGCTGGCCGGGCACGGCGCGGCTGATCCTGGCCGAGTTCCATAAATATATCGGCGCGGGGATGGCCCATGCCATCGACAAATTGACCCCCGGTTGATAAAGCCGTCCCATGATTTTGCGTTCGTTGATATTCAATATCCTATTTTTCGGCCAGGCGGCCCTGACGCTCCTGTTCGGCTGGGCGTTTCTTTGGATGTCGATGGCCAATTACCGTCGTTATATCGCCCTATGGGCGCACTTCGCCAATTTCCTGGTGCGGTACCTGTTGGGTGTCCGGGTGGAATTCCGGGGCACCGAGAATGTTCCCGATGAGGCGGTCATATACGCCTGCAAACATCAATCGGCATGGGATACCACATTGTTTCTCTGGCTCGATGCGAACAACGCCTATGTCATGAAAGCCTCACTCGGGCGCATACCGTTCTGGCGCTGGTACGTGCAGCATTGCGGCCACATCCTAATCGACAGGAGCGGCGGCGCCGGCGCCATGCGCGACATGATCCGCAAAGCCAACGCCATATTGGCGGACAACCGATCGATCGCCATATTTCCGGAAGGCACCCGCACTGCTCCCGGCGCGCCCGGCACCTACCATCCCGGCATCGCCGCTTTGTATTCCCAATCCACCGCTAAGGTGGTGCCGATTGCTTTGAATTCGGGCCTCTTTTGGCCGCGCCAAAGCTTCCGCAAATACCATGGTCGCCTGATTGTCGAGTTTCTGCCGGCAATGCCGGACGGCCTGAAAAACCGGGAATTCATGACTCAGTTGCAGGATCGCATCGAAACCGCCACCCGGGCGTTGGAATCCGAATTTGATAATCCTTGCCGGGGATAAACCGGCAAGGGCTAGCCTGCAAGCCGTGTATAAGAAAAAACAATAACATTAAATCAAAGTCTTATGAACAGGCGTGCTTGTGTGTAAGGTGGTGGAAACAAACCAAGAACTTTTTTGTTGACGGCTGCCCGCGACATCATTTATTTTAGAGAAGTGCCAGCGCAGGGGCGGATTTCTTCCCCACCGCCATACGCACCCCAGGACCGCACGCCGTTAGAGCATGGCCATGAAAAATATATCTTCCATATCCCAGCAAGTCTGGGACATGAAATACCGCCTTAAATCGAAGGATGGCCAGCCCGTGGACAAGACCATGGACGACACCTTCCGCCGGGTCGCCGATGCCCTCGCCGAGCCGGAAGATGATCATGCCCTTTGGTCAGATAAATTTTTCGCCGCCATGCGCGATTTCCATTTCCTGCCTGCCGGGCGCATCCTGGCCGGCGCCGGCGCGGGGCGGGACGTCACCTTGTTCAACTGCTTTGTCATGGGCGAAATACCGGATGACATGTCGGGCATCTTCGAAGCCCTGCGCGAAGCCGCCCTCACCATGCAGCAGGGCGGCGGCATCGGCTATGACTTTTCCACCCTGAGGCCGAAAGGCGCGCTGGTGCAGGGCGTCGGCGCCGATGCGTCGGGGCCACTGTCGTTCATGGATGTCTGGGATTCCATGTGCAGGACCATCATGAGCGCCGGCTCCAGGCGCGGCGCCATGATGGCGGTGATGGCTTGCGATCATCCCGATATCTTAGATTTCATCGAAGCCAAGAACACGCCGGGCCGGCTCAACATGTTCAATCTTTCGGTCCTGGTCTCGGATGCCTTTATGCAAGCGGTCAAGGAAGACGCCACCTGGCAGCTTCTGTTCGACGGCACGGTCTATAAAAGCCTACCGGCGCGGGAGCTTTGGGACGCCATCATGCGCGCCACCTTCGCCTATGCGGAGCCGGGCGTGATCTTTATCGATCGCATCAACGCCCTCAATCCGCTTAGCTACTGCGAGACCATTCACGCCACCAACCCTTGCGGCGAACAACCATTGCCGCCCTATGGCGCCTGTCTGCTGGGCTCGATCAATCTGGCCAGCCTGGTGGAAAGCCCGTTCAGCAATGAGGCCGGCATCGACGAAGAGGGCTTAAGCGCCCTAGTCGCCACCGCTGTGCGTATGCTCGACAACGCGATCGATATTTCGCGATTTCCGTTGCCGGCGCAGGAAGATGAAGCCCGCGCCAAGCGGCGCATCGGGCTTGGCATCACCGGGCTCGCCGATGCGTTGATCCTGTGCGGCGCCCGCTATGGCTCCGCCGATGCGGTCAGGCTGACGGAAAGCTGGATGGCCGCTTTGCGCCGCGCCGCCTATCTGGCGTCGGTGGAATTGGCGGGCGAAAAGGGCGCCTTTCCATTGTTCGACGCGCCCGCATACCTTGCCGGCGCCGGCACCGCTGGGCTAGATGAGGATGTGCGCCAAGCGATTGAGGCCCACGGCATCCGCAATGCACTTCTGACCTCGGTGGCGCCGACGGGGACCATATCTTTGTTGGCCGACAACGTGTCGTCCGGGCTGGAGCCGGTGTTCGCGTTCCAATATACCCGCCACGTGCTGATGCCCGACGGCAGCCGCCGCGACGAAGAGGTGAGCGATTATGCCCACCGGCTTTACCGGCGCATGAAGGGCGAAGGCGCGGCGCCCACCGAATTTTTTGTCGATGCGCAAAATTTGGGCACCCGCGATCATCTGGTGATGCAGGCCGCCATTCAGAAATTCATCGACAGCTCCATATCGAAAACCATCAACTGCCCGGAAAGCATCTCGTTCGAAGATTTCAAGGAGGTCTATATGCAGGCCTTCGACCTGGGCTGCAAAAGTTGCACCACCTACCGGCCCAACGAGATCACCGGCGCGGTGCTGGAAACCACAGGCAAAAGCGCGGCGGGGACGGAGCCCGAGCCGGAACTGCCGTTCGGCCGCCCGGCTAACAAGAACGCCAAACCCAAGGACTTAGGTGACGGTGGCATCCATTACCTGACCCAGCCCCTGGACCGGCCCGAAGCGCTGGAAGGCGCCACCTACAAGGTGCAATGGCCGGAAAGCGACCATGCCCTCTATATCACCGTCAACGATATTATCCAGGATGGCCGCCGCCGCCCGTTCGAGGTTCTCATAAATTCCAAAAATACCGAGCATTATTCCTGGACCGTCGCCCTGACGCGCATGATATCGGCTGTTTTCCGACGCGGCGGCGACGTGACCTTTGTGGTCGATGAGTTGAAAGCGGTGTTCGATCCCAGAGGCGGGCAATGGATGGGCGGCAAATATGTGCCATCGCTACTGGCCGCCATCGGCGGTATTCTGGAACAGCATATGGTGCGTATCGGTTTCATAACCGACGATGAAGACGACGGCTACGCCCGCGAAAGCCAGCGCCAACCCATGGTGGTCAATCTGGACGGCCAAGTCCCAAGCCGAGGCGGGGGTGAAGAGCAGGCGCAAACCAATGCCAGTTTCCGCCAATGCCCGAAATGCGGTCAGGCCAGCCTGATCCGCCAGGAAGGCTGCGACACCTGCACAAGCTGCGCCTATTCCCGCTGCGGTTAGAGTATTTTCAAATAGAAAACGCCCACCCGGACAGCCCGGGCGGGCGCATCAAATCTCGGCCGATCCCGATTAGGGATCAGTTTTGCATCATCTGGTCGATAACCATCGGCGCTTTTTCGCTGCCGCCGTCCTTACCGGTGCTGGTCTCGGTATTTTCGCGAATCCAGACTTTGGCGGCGTCGGTATCGAGGTCCAATTTGCGGACCAATTGAACCATAAGCGCTTCCAGCGCAATGATATGCGCCGCGATATCGTCCAACTGATCGAAATGATCGTCAACCGCGACACCAATATTTTTCAAATGGTCGCGCAGATCCTTGATATTGCCATCAATATCTTTGATTTGGTCAAAAAACATACGGCCCTCCACGAAGCTCGTTACTTGTGTCTATTTATACAGCATCATTTCCTATTCGTCACCGAAGGATCGAGGCTGCGCCCAATCGGTATATGAACCTCGCGGCGGGATCGATCCCAATCCCGCAAAATTCAACCGATTAGGCTTTGTAAGGGCATATGGTTAATATTCCGCAAAAATAATGATTTGGTTTTTTACGATACGCAAATCCGTCAAATGCTGCGAATCGCCCTAACTCTACTCATACCGACAAATTCGCGCTAAGCTCGGATCATCTGCCATGGAACTCCTCGCCCAATATTCCACCGCCATCCTGATCACCTTGATGATCCTGCTGGTTTTGACTTTGGGTGTCGGGGTCGCCGCCATGGGCAGCCAGCGGTTTGGCCCGGCGTTCCGCAATAAGGTGATGCGGGTGCGCCTGGCGTTGCATGGGCTGGTGGTTCTAGTGCTCGGCCTGTTGATCTTGTCGGGCATGTAAATTCGAAGGAAAGGGTTTTAAGAAATTGGTCAAGCTGGACAAAATTTATACGCGCGGCGGCGATAGCGGCGAAACCTCCCTGGCCGGCGGCAAGCGCGTTGCCAAGCACGATGTGCGCGTCGCCGCCATGGGCACCGTGGACGAAGCCAACGCCGTCATTGGGATTGCCAGGTTGCATCTGGACGGCAGCACCGACGCCTTGGCAAGCCGCATCCAAAACGATCTGTTTGATCTCGGCGCCGATCTCGCGCGCCCGGGAAATGATAAGAGCGGCCTACATATCAATGCCGCCCAGGTGCTGCGGCTCGAAACGGAAATCGATGGCTGCAACGAGAGGCTCGATCCGTTGACCTCGTTCGTGCTTCCCGGTGGCTCGGCGGCGGCGGCGTATTTGCATCATGCCCGCACCGTCACAAGGCGCGCCGAACGGCTGGTTTCGGAGCTGGGCGCCACAGAGCCGGTAAACGACCAAGCGCTGGCCTATCTCAACCGGTTGTCGGATTTGTTGTTTGTCCTGGCCCGCTCGGCCAACCAGGACGGGGCGGCGGACATATTGTGGGTGCCGGGGCAAAACCGGAGCTGAGGCCGTCCGAAAATTCGGCATTTGATTGACAGCCGAACTTCTAATTTCTATGGTCCGGCGCGCTGCATTTCCGCTGGAAAATCGTTAAGGTGAAACCAATGAAAATCATGGTCGCGGTCAAGCGGGTCATCGATTACAACGTGAAAATCCGTGTCAAAAATGACGAGACCGGCGTCGAGACCGCAAACGTCAAAATGTCCATGAACCCGTTCGACGAGATTGCCATCGAAGAAGGCGTGCGCCTGGCCGAGGCCGGCACCGCCGAAGAATTGGTCGCCGTCTCCATGGGGGGCGACGGCACCCAGGAAACTATCCGCACAGCGCTCGCCATGGGCGCCGACCGGGGCATCCATGTGGCTAGCGATGAAGCGCTGGAGCCCTTGGCCGTAGCCAAGCTTTTGAAGGCCCTGGCCGACAAGGAAAGCCCGGACCTGATCATCCTCGGCAAACAAGCCATCGATGATGATTCCAACCAGACCGGGCAGATGCTGGCGGCACTCTTGGGCTGGAGCCAAGGCACCTTCGCATCGAAGCTTGAATTCGACGGCGGTCATGTCAGCGTAACCCGCGAAATTGACGGCGGTCTGGAAACGCTGCGCCTCGCCATGCCCGCCGTGATCACCACCGATCTGCGCCTGAACACGCCCCGCTATGCGTCGCTGCCCAATATTATGAAGGCCAAGAAAAAGACCATCGATCAGATGAGCCCGGAAGATCTGGGCGTCGATGTCACACCCCGCTTGACCACGCTGAAAGTTGTCGAGCCGGCCAAGCGCGAAGCCGGCGTCATGGTCGAAACCGTCGAGGAATTGCTCGACAAGTTGAAAAACGAAGCAAAAGTAATCTGATGGATTTTATGCAATGACAGTCCTGGTTGTCTCGGAACATGATAACGGTGCGCTCAAGGGCGCGGTCTTCAACTGCATTACCGCCGCCGCCGAGATTGGCGAGGTTACGGTGCTTGTCGCCGGCGCCGATTGCCGCGCCGCGGCGGATGAAGCAGCCAGCGTCGCCGGCGTCGCCCGTGTGCTTTTGGCCGAGGACGAAGCCTACAAGAACCCGGTGGCGGAAAACTTCGCGCCCCTGGTTATGAGCCTTGTCGCCGATTACAGCCATATCCTGGCGCCGGCCACCACGTTCGGTAAAAACCTGATGCCGCGGGTGGCGGCACTGGCGGATGTCCAACAGATTTCGGAAATCACCGCCGTCATCGATGCCGACACGTTCGAGCGGCCGTTCTATGCGGGCAACGCTATCGCCACGGTCAAATCGTCGGACCCGACCAAAGTCATCACCGTTCGCGCCACCGGCTTCGATGCCGCCGGGGCCGGCGGCGAGGCAGCCACCATTGAAGACATCACTGGCACCGGCGCTTCGGACCTGTCTGAATTTATCAGCACCGAATTGAGCGTTTCCGAACGCCCGGAGCTAACCCAGGCCGGGGTCATTATTTCCGGCGGGCGCGGCATGCAGTCGGGCGATAATTTCGTGCTCCTGGAAGCGGTCGCCGATAAATTGGGCGCCGCCGTCGGTGCATCCCGCGCGGCAGTGGATTCAGGCTTCGTTCCCAACGACTATCAGGTCGGCCAGACCGGCAAGATCGTGGCCCCCGATCTTTATATTGCCGTCGGTATTTCCGGCGCCATCCAACATCTGGCGGGGATGAAAGATTCCAAAGTCATTGTCGCCATCAACAAGGACGAGGAAGCGCCGATCTTTCAGGTTGCCGACTATGGCTTGGTCGCCGATTTGTTTAGCGCCCTGCCCGAATTGGCCGAAAAATTGGACGAATAAAATGACCTTCACCCAATTTGCATCGGTAAAAGGCGCGCCATGAGCATTGAAATAAAAACCATCGGCGTTGTCGGCGCCGGTCAGATGGGTATCGGCATTGCCCATGTTTGCGCAGTCGCCGGGTACGATGTGTGCCTGACCGACATATCCCAGGACGCGCTCGACGGCGCCAAGGACCGGATTGCGAAGAACCTGGCGCGGCTTCGCGACCGGGGCCGCATGGACGAAGCCGAAATGGCCACAGCGGTAAACCGGATTTCGTTCAGCGCCGAATTCCAACCCTTGTCGGATTGCACCCTGGTAATTGAGGCGGCCACCGAAAACGAAAAGATCAAGAAAGCGGTCTATGATTCCATCTGTCCGGTACTCCAGGACGATGCCATCCTAGCCAGCAACACCTCGTCGATTTCCATCACCCGCCTGGCGGCGCAGACCGACCGGCCGGACCGCTTCATCGGCATTCATTTCATGAACCCGGCGCCGTTGATGGAATTGATCGAACTGATCCCGGGCATCGCCACGGCACCCGAAGTTTTCGATGTGGTCAATGAATTCGTGAAGGCGATCGGCAAGACCCCGGTCAGCGCCGAAGATTATCCAGCCTTTATCGTCAATCGCATTTTATTGCCGATGATCAACGAGGCGGTTTACACCCTCTACGAAGGCGTCGGTAGCGTCGAAGCCATCGACACCGCCATGAAGCTGGGCGCCCATCATCCCATGGGGCCGCTGGAACTGGCCGACTTTATCGGCGTCGACACCTGCCTGGCGATCATGCAGGTGCTCCATGACGGGCTCGCCGACACCAAATACCGGCCCTGCCCGCTTTTGGTCAAATATGTTGAAGCCGGCTGGCTGGGACGCAAAACCGGTCGCGGCTTTTACGACTATTCCGGCGATACGCCGGTGCCGACCCGCTAGAACCCTAGCCCGCCTATCCCAATCAATGCAGCTCGGCGCGCACTTTCTGGCGCAGGATATCGATGGACGTGAGATTGCCCTCAGCCTCGAAATGCCAGAACTGCCAGCCATTGCAGGCCGGCGCGCCTTGCACTGCGGCACCGACTTTATGGATCGAGCCGCGATGATCTGATGATTTGATGGAGCCATCAGCATGCACCTTGGCGCTGTGGCGGCGGCGGTGATCGAAAAGCACGGTCCCCGGTTCCAGCAAGCCACGCTCCACCAGCCAGCCGAACGGCACGCGCGGCTCGGCTCTCTTGATTGGCGTGTCCACCAGATCCGTTTCCGACGGCCCGCGCACTTTTTCAAGGCGCGCTGTAGCCGCCGCGATATAGCCGGCGTCTCTTTCAATGCCGATGAAATTCCGGCCCAGTTTCTTGGCCACGGCGCCGGTGGTGCCGGTACCGAAAAACGGATCCAAGATAACCTCGCCTGGTTTGGTCGAGGCCAGGATCACCCGGTGCAAAAGTGATTCCGGTTTTTGCGTGGGGTGCGCTTTTTTGCCGTCTTTTTTCAAGCGCTCAGGCCCGGTGCAGATCGGCAATAGCCAATCGGAGCGCATCTGCAAATCTTCGTTCAGCGCTTTCATGGCGGCGTAGTTGAAGGTGTAGCGGGATTTTTGTTCGCGCGCGCACCAGATCAGGGTTTCGTGGGCGTTGGTAAAGCGCCGTCCCTTGAAATTGGGCATCGGATTGGTCTTGCGCCAGACCACGTCGTTGAGCATCCAGAAGCCCAAGTCCTGCAACTGGGTGCCGATGCGGAAAATATTGTGATAGCTGCCGATCACCCAGAGGGTGCCATCGGGCTTCAGCGCGTGGCGCGCCGCCGCCAGCCAGGCGCGGGTAAACTCGTCATAGGCGGCGAAGCCATCGAACTGATCCCAATCGTCGGTGACGCCATCGACCACCGAATGGTTGGGACGCAGCAGCTGACCCTCCAATTGCAGGTTATAGGGGGGATCGGCGAACACAGCGTCCACCGAGGCGGCAGGAAGCGATCGCATCAATTCGATGCAATCGCCTTCAAGGATTTGATTCAACACAGTTTTTATAACTCCCAGGTTTGGCCGCATCCTGATTCGGCCGGGAGTCCGCGTCAAGAAGTATTTGGAATCAACGACTTAGGCGTATCAATATATAGCGGGATTGGAATTTAATCCCCCAAAATATTGATTATGGGCTTAAAACTTTTGCGGTGATGGGGACTGACACCAAGCCGTTCGAGGCCGGCCCGGTGCTCCGGCACGCCATAACCCTGGTTCCGCTCCCAGCCATATCCGGGATAATCGGCGGCCAGACCGGCCATAATTTCATCGCGGCTGACCTTGGCCAGGACCGATGCCGCGGCGATGGAAAAGGAGCGGCCATCGCCCTTGATGACGGTCTCGCACCGACAGGGCAGTTTGGGCGCATGGGTGCCGTCGATGAGGGCGTAATCTGGGGCCGCCGGCAAAGCCTCGACAGCTCGGCGCATGGCCAACAGGCTGGCCTGTAAAATATTCAGCCTATCGATCTCTTCCACCTCGGCACGCCCGATGCCGCACGCCGCCCCGGCTAGGATCACATCGAACAAGACTTCGCGCTTCTTGCGGTTAAGTTTTTTGGAATCGTCGAGCCCGGCGAGCCAATCGGGCCAATCGGGCCAATCTGCGGGCCGGCCAAAATCCCCATCAAACACCACCGCCGCCGCGACCACCGGCCCGGCCCAAGGCCCGCGCCCAGCTTCGTCGATGCCGGCGATGCGGATAAACCCCGCCTCGGCGGCTTTGGCTTCCAGTGAAAAATCAGGCATCAGCCATCTTAATCGACACCGGACCTAATGGAAATCGGGCGCGCGTCCGTGCAGGGTTGGCATGGAAACGAAATAGGGGCGAATGATCTCCGAGTTGGCGCTGCGGAATTCCTCGAACGAGCCGTCGAAATAGACCCGACCCTCATGCAACATGACGGTGCGCGGCCCAAGCCGGCTCAACAGGTCTTTGTCGTGGGTGATGATGATCGTTGTGATGGCGCCGCCCTGGTGCGTGGCCAGGATCAAATCTTGAATCTCTGCCGCGCTGACCGGGTCCAATCCGGTGGTCGGCTCATCGTAGAACAGGACGACCGGGTCCATAGACAGAGCGCGGGCGATGGCCAGGCGCTTGGCCATACCACCGGAAAGACTGGCCGCGTCCGATTCAAGAAAAACGGCGGTCACCGGCAACGCAACCGATGTGAGGACAGCGCGGGCGATTTCGGTGATCGCATCGGACCTGAGATTTTTAACTTCGCGCAGCCACAGGGCTAGGTTTTCGAATACCGACCCGGAAAACAGGGCGTTGCGCTGAAATACCACACCCCAGTGGGTGTGGATGCGAGCAATCTCGATAGCATCTTCGAATTGGGTTACATCGACCAGCGGAGCGCCATCCATCTCATTGTCGGCAACCCAGACGTGACCGGAATCGGGCGTCATAAGCCCAAGAATGTGATTCAACAGAACGGTTTTTCCGCAACCGGAGCGGCCAACGACGGCCACCATCTCGCCCTTTTCGATTTCCAGTGCCATGCCGTTCAGCACAAGGTGATCGCCAAAGGATTTTTGCAGCGCCTGAACACGGATTTCAGTAGCCGCCGTTATAGGGGCATTCAAAGTTCCGGTCATGGACACAGGCTACCCGCATGGCGCCACGCCTGCCTTGAGACGGATCAAGCCGCCATTATTACAAGGGCGGGAACTGGTGCAAGCCGTCGGGACCAAGGGGCAGATCGCGCACCGACGTGACGTCGCCGGTCTTCAGCGCCCCATAAAGATGTGGGAACAGGGCGCCGCCGCGGGATTGCTCCCACTTCAACGCGTCCCCGAGAACATCGGGATCGACGGCGATCAGCACCAGCCCATCTTGACCGGCGCGGTGCTTGGCGGCGCTTGCCACGATCTGTTCGCTGTCGGAGAAATGAATGAAGCCGTCGGCGATGTCCTGTGACGATCCGTGATAGGCGCCCGCCGCTTCGGCGGCCTCCCATTCGGCGCGCCGGCACATGTGATAAATGAGTTCCGCCAAGGGCTGGTTACTTGCCAAGCCGGGCGCGCAAGCTGCGCAGATATTTCAAATCCATGGCACCGAATTCGCCGTCGGCCAAATCCTGTTTGTATTCCTTCATGTCTTCTTTGGTGCTGGCCGATACCTCCTGTCCGCTGATGGCGGCGATCAAATCTGCCGCCTCTTTCTTCTGCTCGGCGGAAAGCGCGGTGTCCTCATCGTCGCCGGCATCGTCGGCATCGTCGGCGTCGTCATCATCGTCATCATCGTCACCATCATCGCCGTCGCCTTCATCGGCGTCGTCATCGTCTTCGCCGTATTCGTCTTCCTCGTCGGCGTAATCATCTTCGTCTTCTTCGGGCTCGGCATCGGGGTCTTCTTCCGGCACCAGAAGATTGTCCCAGTCTATGCCGGCTACGGTGATCCGCGCATGCAGATCGCGGGCGGCGGTCAGAACGTCGTCGTCCCCCTCCTGGCCCAATTTTCTCAACAGCGCGATAAATTCTTCCCGATTAAGATTTGCTAACATGATGCGTCTTTCCGAATGCCGATCTGAAACCGCTATAGGCCATATCCGCCCGCCTGTGTCCAGCCGCCGCTCTTGCCGCCGCCCGTGCGCGGGCGGTCAAAACAAGGCGAGCTGGCCGCCCACCGCCAGCGGCTTAAGGAACTTATCACAATCGAAATCCGGCATCGGTATATCCAGCTCGTGGTGTTTGAGAGCCCGGTGGAAGCGTTGCTGCAGAAGCCGCGCATAGGGCCCGGCGCCAACCATGCGCCGCCCAAACTGGCTTTCGTTCAGCGCGCCACCCCGGCATTGGCGGATCAGCGACAACACCCGGCCGGCGCGGTCCGGATAATGGGCCGCCAGCCATTTCTCGAACATATCCTTCACCTCATAGGGCAGGCGAATAAGGATATAGCCAGCTTGGCGCGCGCCGGCATCGGATGCGGCTTCCATGATGCGCTCCAATTCGGTGTCATTGAGGCCGGGGATCATCGGCGAGGCAAGCACGCCCACCGGCACGCCGGCGGCGGACAAAGCCTTGATCGCCGCCAGCCGCTTAGGTGGCGCCGAGGCGCGGGGCTCCATGCGGCGCGCCAATTCGCCGTCCAGAGTGGTCACCGAAACCATCACATGGACAAGCCCATCGGCGGCCATGGGGGCCAGGATATCCAAATCCCGCAAGATGCGCGCCGATTTGGTGATGATCGAAACCGGATGGTTGAAGGACTTAAGCACCTCCAACACCTGGCGGGTGACGCGCAAGCTCTCCTCGGCCGGCTGGTAGCAGTCGGTGTTAACGCCAAGAGCTATCGGCGCGCATTTGTAGCCGGGTTTACGAAGCTCCGCCTCCAGCCTTTCGGCGGCCTGGTCCTTGAAAAATATTTTGGTTTCGAAATCCAGCCCCGGCGACATGTTCAGATAGCTATGGGTGGGCCGGGCGAAGCAATATATGCAGCCGTGCTCGCAACCCCGGTAGGGATTGATCGAACGGTCAAAGGGAATATCGGGAGATGTGTTGCGGGTGATGACGGATCGCGCCGTATCCGGCGTCAATGTTGTCCGAAGGCGCGGGCTAAGGTCGTCTTCGTCCCGCCACCAGCCATCGTCCACCGGCACCGCCCATTGGGCATCAAAACGCCCGGTCGGCCTGCCTATGGCGCCGCGCCCTTTTTGCGCCCGATCGGGAAGAATATCGACCATGACCAACGGTAATACGCATTTCAGAACAATACAAGAACATATTCGCTTTTGATGGCGCCGGGCCAAGGCGTATAATGGGGCGACCGGCGCCAACAAAGGAGTGGTTAATTGGCCCTCAAAAACCACCTGATCATCTTTACTCGGACGCCGCGCTTGGGCGCCGCCAAGCGGCGCCTGACCGCCGATATCGGCGGCGTCGCCATGCAATTCGCCCGCGCCAATCTGGCCGATCTGGCGCGCAAACTTGGGTCCGATGCGCGCTGGTCGTGCGCCCTGGCGGTGTCGCCGGACCAGGACGCAAGCGATGGTTATGGCTGGCCGGCGGGCTTGGCGCGTATCCCCCAAGGCCCCGGCAATCTGGGGGATCGCATGGCCCGCGCCATGGCGCGCATGCCGCCTGGTCCGGTGGTAATCATCGGCGCCGATATCCCGGAGATTACGTCCGATCACATCGGGCGCGCCTTTGCCGCCCTCGGTCGCGGCGACGCCGTGTTCGGCCCGGCGCGCGACGGCGGCTATTGGCTGGTGGGGCTGAGGCGGAGGCCGCACATTCCTGATATTTTTGGCGGCGTCCGCTGGTCCAGCCGCCATGCTCTGGTGGATACCGCCAGCAATCTCGGGCCTGGCACGCGCATCTCCTATCTGGACACTCTGGCCGATATCGATAGCGGTGACGATTACCGGGCCTGGAACAAACGGCGCCAACGCAAATAGGAAAAAACCCGCCACCGGTTCCGGCAGCGGGTTTGTTCTCCAAGTTTCCTATCAGTCGTAATAGCGGCGGCTGTTGCGGTGTCCGTCGCCCCGATAGTGGCGCTGCGGCGGGGTCCAGCTGGGCACGTGGCCGTGGCGGCGCCATTTGCGGCCATGATAGTGGTTGGAATTTTTGTGATCGCCGCGGTATTCGGGGCGCACCGGAACATACACAATGCGCGTTGGCGTGGTCCGCTGCGGCACATAAACGGTGCGCGTCGCCGAAGGCCGCGAATAGCGGGTGCCGCCGCTGGCGACTTGCGATCCAACGCTGGCGCCGATCAGCGTTCCGGCGGCGGTGGCCGCAAGCTGGCCCTTGCCGCTGCCGATGTTGGAGCCGACGATACCGCCAATGGCGGCGCCGAACAGAAGGCCCAAGATGTCGTTCTGGCCAGCCGCTTGGGCGGGCTTAGCGCCGGTAACGGCGGCGCCGAAGGCGAGAATCGCGGACAACGCGATGCCAATAAATCTGGTGGTTTTGGTGGTCTTGCTAGGGGTTTTCATCGTCTCATTCCTCTCGAAGTTTCCAATTTCCGGGAAAGTTATGGAGGGGCCAGAGACTTTTTTTAGATTATTCCTAAAAAGTTTGTCCCGAAGCCAAATAATGTTCGATGATTTCGCTGCCGGTAGCGCACCATACACCGTCATGGCCGGTGATATATTCGAGCGCCGAGTTTAAACATTCGATCCGGTGCGGCAGGCCGATCAGGAACGGATGAATGCAGATAGCCATGACCCGTCCCGATTCGGCACCTTCGCGGTACAAGGTATCAAACTGCCGACGGATCAGTTGGTCGAATTCCTCCGGTGTGCGCATATGCACCTCGAACTGGGGAATATCGTTAATTTCCCGGGAATAGGGGATCGACGTGATCTGCTTGCCATCCACATTCATCAAATAGGGCTGATCGTCGTTGGTCCAGTCGGCCACGTAGCGAATGCCGCCCTCAATCAGGTAATCCAGTGTGTTCCAGGTCTCCTGCAGGCCCGATCCCAGCCAGCCTGTGGGTCGCTTGCCGGTAAACTCCTCGATGCGCGCCAGAGCACCCAATATCAATTCCCGCTCCGCCTCCGGCTCAAGTCCATTTAGGAGCCGGGAATTGCTTTGATTGTGGCCCATGATCTCCCAATCGAGGCGCATAATCTCCTCGACGACATACGGATAGGCGTCGCAAACCTCAGAGTTGAGGGTGACGGTTCCCTTGATGCCATGGCGGTTTAATACCTCCATGATGCGGAAGATACCGATGCGGGCGCCGTAATCGCGCTGCGACCAGCTGGGAACGTCAGGCACCGGTGCCGATGGCCCGCGAACGGGCACGATCTCGTCCAGAGGAAAAAACTCAACATTTGGAATGATCCAAAGCGCCAACTGAGCACCGCCGGGCCAAGTGATCTTCGGGCGCTGGGTGATCGGCGTATAGGGGAACGGACCGTACTTTTGAGGTTTCATGGGACACCAAATTTTTATGTTTGTTCGATACCCCGACTATATCGCTTAACGCACCGCGTGCACCTCTAAATGCACACCTTCGCGTTTTTGCAGATGCCAGATGATTTCAAATAAATTTTTGGCCTGTGGATTACCGGTAGGCCCAAACATGCGCATCAGGCTTTTGGAAGATTTATTGGTGGCGGTTCCAAGCTCCTCGAAGCCAAGGGTGGCGTTAATATAATCCCGCAGAACCGCCTTACCGGTTTCGATGTCGCCGGACAGCAGGCAATCCACGCCTTCTTTCAGCAACCCCTCGCGAAACGCCGGATCACGCTCTATCCGCGCTTGGATGGTTTCCTTGAAATTCCGTGTCAGGGCCATCGCTCAGGCCTCCTTTTTTCGTCTCTTATATTCCCGCCACAGTACCTTGGCTTCTTCGATATCATTCCGCTGACGTTTCTTGCTACCGCCGCCGAGAAGAATGATCAATGTGTCACCGTCCTTGCCAAAATACACCCGGTAGCCCGGCCCAAAATTGATGCGGTATTCGGTTACACCGGCGCCGACGCCTTTGGCGTTGGAAAGATTACCTTGCTCCATCCGCACCAAAGCTATGGCCACCTTGGCCGCAGCCTGGGCATTCAGATGATCAAACCAGTTGCCGAAATAGCTGCGACCGTTGACGCCAACATATTCCCTGATTTAAATCATTTATATTGGTAACATATAGGTTACCTTATGCCGTTCTGCAAGTCCACCCCGAGGCGCGCTATTTCTCCGTCAGGCGCGGCATGAGTTCTACGAAATTGCAGGGCATGAAACGGTAATCGAGCTGGTGGACGAGAATATCGTCCCAGCCGTCGCGGCAGGCGCTGGGCGAGCCGGGCAGTGCAAACAGATAGGTGCCGCCGGCAACCCCGGCGGTCGCCCGCGACTGGATGGTCGAGGTGCCGATTTTTTCGAAACTCAGCATGCGGAACAATTCGCCGAAGCCGGAGATTTCCTTTTCACACACTTTGGCAAAGGCTTCCGGCGTTACGTCGCGGCCCGTGACGCCGGTTCCGCCGGTGGTGATGACCACATCGATATCGGAATTTTCGATATATTCCGTCAGCTTGGCGGCGATAGTGTCGATATCGTCCTTGACGATTTCGCGCGCCGCCAAGATATGGCCAGCTCCGTCCAAGCGGTCGGCGAGCATGTCGCCGGACCGGTCATCGTCCAGGGTGCGGGTGTCCGATACGGTCAGCACCGCAATATTAACCGGAAGGAACTCGCGGGCGTCGCTAATTTCGGCCATCTTCTGCCACCTCGACGGCCAGTTCGCGCTCTGACGTATAATGGGGCCATTTACCGCGGGCAACAGCGTCCATGGAGGCCAGCGGTTGGTTGAAGCGGATGCGGTAAATCCAGTAGTTGGTCAGCACCCGCTCCACAAATATGCGGGTTTCCCGGGACGGGATGCTTTCGATGAACAGAAGCGGATCGTCGTTATGCTTAACCTTGCGCGACCATTTATTGAGATTGCCGGGCCCGCCGTTCCAGGCGGTCAGCAAGCGGAACAAATCGCCCTTGATGCGCGCATCGCCGAGCAGGATATCGATATATTTCTGACCAAGCTTGAGATTAAGTTCCGGATCGAAAAGTTGGTTGCGCTGGGCGCCGCCGAGGCGCCGATCCTTGGCGACGAAACCGGCGGTGCGCGGCATGAGCTGCATTAGTCCACGGGCGCCGGCGTGGCTTTTGGCCTTCGGATTGAACGCCGATTCCTGGCGGATAAGGGCAAGAATCAATTCCCTATCGAGGACGCCGCCATCCTTGGCGGTCAGCGGCGGCGCAGGGTAGGCGGTTGAATCGAACAAATCCGATCCCGAATGCACCAAAAGTGAACCCAGACGCATGGCCAATGACGGCATCTGGGCGCGGTCAGCCAGGGCTAACATGGCGCGCGCCAGGTCCGGCGAGGTGCGCCCAAACAGGGCTTTCAATTCCACTTCGGCGCGGCGTTCTTCGCCCACCTGCAACAGCATCACGGCCCGGCGGCCGCCCGGCGCGGCGGCCAATTCGCGCAACGCATCACCGGCCAGCGGCGGCGGCGCCCAATTGAAGGCGGCATCATCGGCCATCAAGTTGTGCGCCAACAGCCCATAAAAAGTTCTGGGATGCTTCTTGGCGGCGCGCAAATATTTGTTGAAATCCTGTGGCCGGCGCACCCGAAGACTGGTACGCGCCGCCCAGAAGGCGCCCGCCGATATCAGCCAGCTGGATGAATAGTCTGATTTGGCAACCGCATCGAAATGGCCGAGGGCCCTTTGGTAATCCTGCAAACGCCAAGCGGCCAGCCCGGCGGTCCAATGGACAACGGGGAGGTATTTGCCAGACCGCTTGGTCGCCTTTTCGGCCCAGTTCAGCGCCCAACGGTCACGCCCGTCGCCGTAATAGCCGGTGGCCAGACGGCCGCGCTGGCGGTCCAGTTCGACCGGATGATAGAGGCGCTGATTTTTCTTATCGGTGATCAGCTTCTTGAAGGCCTTGGTCCAGCCCTTGCGCAGATACCAGCGGAGACGCCGCTGGATGCCGCGATATTCCTTGCGCTGGGCTTTGGTCAAATTCTTGCGCGGCGAATAGGTTTTGCTGGCATAGGCGGCGGCGACATATTTTCGGTTGGCCTTGGCCGCTGCGGGCGGCACCGGCAATTTCCAGTTCTTGGGCCGCCGCCGGAGCGCCAGCGTATAGATACGCTTTGCTTCCGGATGATCAGCGTAGTCCGCCATCCAGGCTTTAAGCTCCCGGTAGCGGGACCGGTATTTGGTCGGATGCAAATAGCGCTGCGCCAAAACGTGGCCCATCAATGCGCGATCATCGATCCGTTTGATAATCTTGTCAGCGTCTTTCCATTCGCCGTTCTTTTGCAGCTCAAATACAATTCGGTAGCGGGCGGCGTCGGCCTCGTTCAGAAGCGACGGCAGGCTCGCCGACACCCAATCTTTGGGCGCCCCGGCTTTTAAGGCCGCGGTCTCCAATTCAGCGCCGGTTTTTTCGGCGGCCAGAGAAGGCGCGGACACAAATAGCGTCAGAATAGCCGCGCCGGCTACTCCGCTGAGCAGTTCCCGTAGTTTCACTGGTAAAACCATCTATTCAGAAATTTACTTTTGTTCCCCAAGAGCCCCGAAAAATGACCGCACCCGCAGGCCACTTTCCAGGAGTGAACCATACGGGAAACACCGCTTCGACGCAAATCCGAAGCGCCGGCGAAAGACGGCTAGTTCTCTTCCAACTTCGCCTTGATCGCCAGAAGGTCACGCCAAGCCTCGCGTTTGTAAGCCGGCGAGCGCAACAGGTAGGCGGGGTGAAAAAAAGGCATGGCATCGATGGGCGCCGCCAGCTTCGGCGACGAATAGGCGAACCACTTGCCGCGCATGCGGGTTATGCCTTCGGAGCGGGCGAGCAGGGTCTTGGCCGCCGGGCCACCGAGGGGCACCAGAATGTCCGGGTCCACCAACTCGATATGGCGCTCAACGAAGGGCAGGCAAGCGGCGATCTCGTTGCTCGACGGGTTGCGGTTGCCGGGCGGCCGCCAGAAGACAATGTTGGTGATATAGAACTGCGCCCGATCGAGTCCAATGGACGCCAGCATCAAATCCAGAAGCTGGCCGGAGACGCCGACAAAGGGCACTCCTTGGCGGTCCTCGTCAGCACCCGGCGCCTCGCCGACGAACATGATGCGGGCCTTGGGGTTGCCATCGGCGAACACTGTGTTGGTGGCGGTCTTGCGCAAAGCGCAATCTTCGAAGCGGTCGACGGCGGCACGCAATTCCTCGATGCTATTCGCATTGCCGGCCAGCGCGCAGGCGTTTTCGACTGCTATTTCGGACGCGCTGGCTCCGGGTTTTTGTCTTCGCTGCGCGGGCGCCGGCTTCGGCGCGGCCCGAGGCGCTGTCTTCGCCTCGGATATAACCGGCGCCGATATGGCCTTCGCCGATTCGGCAAAACGGTCCACCGGCGCTTCGCCGATACATTCATCGACGCCGGCCTCCAGATGCCAAGCCAGGGATTCGCGCAATTGATCGGTATCCGCCATGCGCTTAATGTATCAGACCGCGCCCCAACTTGACACCTCCGCCGCGCCGGAACATGGTTCGATTTACCGCCAATTGCCTAAGGAAGCCGCCCATGGAACGGGAATCGATGGAATATGACGTCGTCATCGTTGGCGCCGGACCATCGGGACTGGCGGCCGCCATCCGGCTCAAGCAATTGGCCGCCGAAGGAGACCGCGAGATCGGCGTCTGCATTGTCGAAAAAGGCTCGGAAGTGGGCGCTCATATCCTGTCCGGCGCCATTGCCGAAACCCGCGCCCTGGACGAGCTGCTGCCCGATTGGGCAAACCTGGGCGCACCCTTGAACACGCCGGTAACGGACGACCGCTTCCTTTATCTCACGGCCTCCGCCGCCATCCGTCTGCCGACGCCGCCCTCCATGAACAACCACGGCAATTTCGTCGTCAGCCTCGGCAATCTCTGCCGCTGGCTGGCGGAACAGGCCGAAGGGCTGGGCGTCGAGATCTATCCGGGCTTCGCCGCCGCCGAGGTTTTGTACGATGATGCCGGACGGGTGAAGGGCGTTGCCACCGGCGATATGGGGATTGGCAAGGACGGCGAGCCGGGCCCGAACCACCAGCCCGGCGTCGAATTGCACGCCGCCTATACATTGTTCGCCGAGGGCTGCCGGGGCTCGCTCTCCAAAACCCTGATCGAACGCTTCGGCCTCGACAAAAATTCCGATCCGCAGACCTATGGCATTGGCATCAAGGAGCTTTGGGAGGTGGCGCCGGAAAAACACAAACCCGGACATGTCGTCCACACCATCGGCTGGCCGCTGACAAGTGATACCTACGGTGGCTCGTTCATTTATCATCTCGAAGATAATCAGGTGGCGGTGGGGTTTGTCATCGGGCTTGATTACGCCAATCCCTATCTCAGCCCGTTCGATGAAATGCAGCGCTTCAAGCTGCATCCCACGGTCAAGCCCTTGCTGGAAGGCGGGCGGCGCATCGCCTATGGGGCGCGGGCGCTGATCGAAGGTGGCTTTCAATCGATACCGGATCTATGTTTTGCTGGCGGCGCGCTGATTGGCGATGCCGCCGGGTTCATGAACGTGGCCAAGATCAAAGGCAGCCACACGGCGATAAAATCAGGCATGGTTGCCGCCGAAGCGGCCTTCGATGCGCTCGGCTCCGATGCCGGTGCCAGGCCCGAATTAACCGCCTACCCTTCCAGCCTGAAACAAAGCTGGCTGTGGGCGGAGCTGAAAAAAGTGCGCAATATCCGACCGTCGTTCCGCTGGGGCCTGTGGGCAGGGCTTGTCCTGTCGGCCATCGACACCTATCTGTTCGCCGGCCACGCGCCCTGGACCCTGCACCACCACGCCGATCACGAGACAATGCAAAAGGCCGCGGGCGCGCGCAAAATCGAATACCCGAAGCCGGACGGCGAGATCACCTTCGACAAGCCGTCTTCGGTGTATCTTTCCAATACCAACCACGAAGAAGACCAGCCGGTTCATTTGCAGCTAAAAGATCTGGATGCGCCGTTAGCGGTCAATCTGGCCGACTATGACGGGCCCGAGGTGCGCTTTTGCCCCGCCGGGGTCTATGAATTTGTCGAAGAAGAGGGCAAGCCGCGCCTGCAGATCAACGCTCAAAACTGCGTTCATTGCAAAACCTGCGACATTAAGGATCCGGGCCAGAACATTAACTGGGTGGTGCCCGAGGGCGGCGGCGGCCCCAATTATCCGAATATGTAGCCCAGGTCATGAACTCACAAATGGATTTAGGCGGCGATAAATTTTTCGCAAGTTGGCGTGATCGGCGGGTTTCAAGATTGAGGAATATCTCACCCGGCGTTAGACTGTGCCCAATCCTGCCTCATTTGGAGACAATGTCTTGGGCTTGAACCTTCGCCAAAAGAATATACGCCGCCGCTTGAGCCTGATCGCCGCCGCCGCATTGCTCGGCCTGACCATTGGCGGGCTGCCGGCAATCGCCAAACCACTGATTGTGGAACCGGCAAAGCCGGACGTCGCGGAATCGCCCCTCGGCAGCTACCTCGCCGGCCGCCACGCCCAATATGCGCGCGACCCGGACGCCGCCATCGAATATTACCGCACAGCCCTCAAGACCTTCGCCGGCAACAAGGGCATCATGCGCCGGGTAGCAATCTTGCTGATCACCGAAGGCCGCATCGACGAAGCCCTGACATTCACGAAAAGCCTCACCGATACCAAGGGCCAGTCCAGCAATCTGGCCAAGCTGCTGGCGGCGCTGGAAGATATGCGCGGCGACCGCTTAGGCGACGCGGAAGCGGCGCTGGCGGCGCTGCCCAAGACGGGGCTAAATTTGTTTACCCGGCCGCTCTTACGGGCCTGGGTTCTGGCCGGGCTGAAACGCTATGACGAGGCCGAGGCCGAGATCGACGCGAAAGGCGACAACAAGGCGTTCGTTGCCTTGTTCGGCGTTCATTCGGCGCTGATCAATGTGCTCAAGGGCGAACCTGAAAAGGCAGATGCCCAGTTTAAGGCAGCCATTGCACGGCGACGTGGTCCCAATCTCCGGCTGACCCAACTTTACGGGAATTTCCTGGAGCGCGCCGGCCGTTCGGCGGACGCCCGCGCCCTTTATGACATCTATATGAAGGCGCAACCCGCATCGACCATGCTAGGCGCCGCCTACAAGCGCTTGGATGCAGGCGAAAAGCCGGACGCCGCCGTCGCCGACGCCAACGATGGCGCCGCCGAGGCATTGTTCAGCCTGGCTGGCTCGGTGCGCCAGCAAAATTCGCGGCAAGCGCTGATTCTGGTACAGCTCGCCGTTCGCATGAAGCCGGAATTCACCTTGGCCCGCCTATTGATCGCCGAGACCTTGGAATCGCAACAACGCAACGCCGACGCCATCAAAGCCTACCGGCAGATCGCCAAGGACCCGGGCTATGCCTGGACCGCACGCCTTCGCATTGCCGACAATTTCGATACCTTGGATCAGGCCAATAACGCCGTGCAGGAATTGCGCGCCATGGCCCGCGCCGATCCCAATCGCTACGACGCGCTGGTCCGCTTGGGTGATATCTTGCGCCGGCGCAAGCGCTACCGAGAGGCGTCCCGCGCCTATGCCGACGCCAAGGCACGCATCCCGAACTTGGAGCGCCAGCACTGGTCGCTGCTCTATACCGCCGGTATCGCCAATGAGCGCATCAAGAACTGGAAAATGGCCGAGGCCGATTTTCTGAAAGCCCTCGAATTGTCGCCGGGCCAGCCCTTCGTGCTCAACTATCTCGGTTATTCCTGGGTAGAGAACGGCAAGAACCTGGACCGGGCGCGCAAGATGATCGAAACCGCCGTCAAAAAGCGCCCCCGGGACGGCTATATCGTCGACAGCCTGGGCTGGGTTCTCTATCGGCTCGGCGATATCGACGGCGCCGTCAAGCATCTGGAGCGGGCCGTCGTGCTGCGCCCGGAAGACCCGACCATCAACGACCATCTGGGCGACGTCTATTGGAAGGTGGGCCGGCGCAACGAGGCCCGCTTCCAATGGGAGCGCGCCCTGGCGCTGGAGCCGGAAAACGACCAGATCGGCAAAATCAAAACCAAACTGCGCAATGGCCTGAAAGACGGATGAGCGAGGCGGTCACTGCCGAGGCGCCGGCCAAGATCAATCTTTATCTGCACGTCACCGGCCAGCGCGCCGACGGGTTTCATACATTGGATACGCTGATTGCCTTCGCTGGAATTGGCGATGAGATCACCGCCCGGTCCGCCGAAACCTTACGACTCGAAATCGACGGGCCGTTCGCCGGTGTGCTGCAAGCAGGTGCGCAAAATCCGGTCGACAACCTGGTGCTGAAAGCCGCCCGCGCGCTGGCCGATTACGCCGGGGTGCCGGAACGCGCCCACATAAGCCTGACCAAGAACCTGCCCATCGCCGCCGGTATCGGCGGTGGCTCGGCGGACGCGGCGGCGGCGCTAAAAGCCCTGACCAAGCTTTGGCAAATCCCCTGGGACGCGGACGCCATGCTCAAATTGGCGGCGACACTCGGTGCCGACGTGCCCATGTGCCTGGCAGGCGAGACCGCTTTCGCCGGCGGCATCGGCGAACAATTGAGCCCGGCGCCACCCCTTCCCGCCTACGGCCTTGTGCTGGTCAATCCCGGCGTGGCCCTATCGACGCCCGATGTCTTCGCCGCGCGCACCGGTGATTTCTCCGAGGCCGCCCGCTTCACAGATGCCCCTCGGGACGCCGCCGCTTTTGCGCAAATTCTGGCGGCGCGGCGGAACGATCTGGCCGAGGCCGCAACGGCCTTGGCCCCGGTGATCGGCGATGTGCTGACCGCCCTCGACGCCGCCGGCGCCCATCTGGCCCGCATGTCCGGCTCCGGCGCCACCTGCTTCGGGCTTTTCGATGATTTGGGCGCCGCCAAAAGCGCCGCCAAAAGGCTGCAAACGGACCAGCCCGACTGGTGGGTGGCGGCGACAAAATTGGCCAGCGGTTAGACGGTTGCCGAGGGCGGTGATCGCGTTTACATTGCGCCCGCATCAATGCGAAAATGGGGTGTAGCCAAGTGGCCTAAGGCACCGGCTTTTGATGCCGGCATTCGGAGGTTCGAATCCTCCCACCCCAGCCAAAATTAGGCCCGACGGCAAAACCCGCCTAGACGGGAGGCAACCATGGACCTGACCACACTAACCGCCAGCGAAGCCGCCGCCGCGATCAAGGGGGGCGCGGTAACCGCCGCCGAATTGGCCAAAGCCTTGATCGCCGAAGCCCAGGCGGCGCAATCGATAAATGCCCTCGTTGGCTTCGATGCGGATACGTTTCTT
The DNA here is from genome assembly GCA_018674495.1 of Rhodospirillaceae bacterium. Lineage (GTDB taxonomy): Bacteria > Pseudomonadota > Alphaproteobacteria > Rhodospirillales > UBA2165. The sequence continues at coordinate 101,781 of JABHAA010000108.1, forward strand.
GAGCAAGCCGAAGAAGCCGACCAAATTAAAACCGAAGGCGCACGGCTTGGCCCCTTGCACGGCGTGCCTGTCGTGATCAAAGACAATATCGATGTCGCTGGATTTGCCACCACCGCCGCGACACCGGCGCTGGCCGGCAATTTGGCCAGGCGCGATGCGCCGGTGACGCGCGCCCTACGGGATGCCGGCGCGGTCATTATGGCTAAGACCAACATGCACGAGCTGGCTTTTTCGCCCGGTATCACCAAACCCGAAGATGGCGGCGAGACTATCTATGGCGCCCACGGCGCTGCCCGCAATCCCTATGATGAGGAGCGCTCGCCGGCGGGCAGTTCCACCGGCACCGCCGCCGCCATTGGCGCCCGCATAGCGCCCGCCGGGCTCGGCACCGATACCGGCGGCAGCGTCCGCAACCCGGCCGCCTGGTGCGGCATCGATGGCTTCCGGCCCTCCATGGGGCGCTACTCACAATCGGGCGTGGTGCCCCTATCGTGGACCCGCGATACCCCCGGCCCAATGGCCCGTAGCGTAGCTGACTTGGCGCTGTTGGATGGCATCATTTCGGGCGAGGATGGTTTATTGCCGGTGTATTTGAAGGGCCTTCGATTAGGCGTCGAGCGGGATTATTTCTGCACCGACGCCGATGCCGGTATTCTGGCCGTCTTCGACGAAGAGATGCGGCGCCTGGCCGATGCCGGCGCCGAGATCATTGATGTAAGCATTCCCGGATTGGAAGAGGCGGTCGCCGGCATTGGCCCGCATATCGCCATGTACGAGGTGGTGCGCGCCCTGCCCCGCTACCTCGCCGAAGCCGGGACCGGGGTTGCCATCGATACGTTGATTGATGAGATCGCTGCCAGCGGGCTTGGGCCCGTGCTGAACGGTCTTAGGGGCGCGAAGGCCATATCCGAAGACGATTACCGCATCACCATGGAACAGTTGCGCCCAGCTTTACAAAAATCCTACGCCGATTGTTTCGCAGGCAACAATCTGGACGCGCTGGTGTTTCCAGCAACCCTCAACCTGCCCTACAAATTGCAGGAGCCGGGCGTCCACCGCCACCGGGGCAAGGATATTTCCGACTTCGCCGCGTCCGGGCACAACGTGCAGCCGGCCTCCATCGGCGGCAGCCCCGGCCTCACGGTCGCCGCCGGTCTCACACCAAGCGGGCTACCCGCCGCCATTGGCTTCGACGGCCCCTTGGGCACCGACCGGAAACTGCTGGCCATCGGTATCGCCTACGAAGCCATCCGCCCGGATATGCCGGCTCCGGATATGGGGTAGTTACTTTTCATCCATCACGGTGACGCCGGTCCAATTGGCGGGCGGCATTTCCGCGTGTGCCTTGCATCTTTCCAGATACACAAGGGCCGCTCCATCGTACGGATTGGCAGCGGCGTAATTTTCGAACGCATCACCGGCGCCGTTGAATTCCCCCCGGCGGTAGAGATCGAGGGCGGCGGCGAAATCCTCAGGCGCCGGCCTGGCATCGAGCATCAGTTCGAATATTTGCACGGCACTTTCGCGGCCCTGGACAATGACGTTGTCCAAGTCACGGACTTTGTGATTGCCGATCGCTTCCGTTCGCGCATGGGTGTGGGCGGTGAAAATGCACGGCACGCGGTAATGCTTGGTCAAGCTTTCGGTGCGGGCGGCCAAGTTGGCGGTATCCCCGACCACATTGGAATCGAGCCTGTTCTCGCTGCCGATGGCGCCCAGCAGCAGCGGCCCCGAATTGATTCCAAGGCCAAAGGCGACCGTTTCGCCGCCAGCCTCCTGCTGGCGCGCATTGAATTCCATTCCGGCACGCATCATCGCTTCAGCACAGCGCAGCGCGCCGTCCGCCGGCCCCGGAAACAGGGCCATGATGGCATCGCCTTGATATTGATTGATGAAACCATGCTCGGCGGCGATCAGCGGCTCCATGATGCTCAGCACATCGTTGAGCCAGGCGAAGGTGGGCGCCGGCCCCAACTTTTCGGTCAGCATGGTAAAGCCCCGGATATCGAAAAACAGGACGCTCACATCCAAGCTGGCATTATCGCCGGCGTCGATGTCTTCGATGGAGTTGCGCTCTAGCAGTTCCAGAAATTCGAACGGCACGAAGCGGCTATAGGATGAGGTCAAATCCACCAGACGCAGATTTTGGCGCTGAATTTCCTCGTTCAGTTCGCGGGTGATGGACATGGCACCGGACTGCTGCACCATCACAGAGAAGGCGGCGGTCAGCTCGGGCTTGATGGCGTCGTAATAGTCGGTGCTGTCGGTGGTTATCCCGGCGAGGACGACGCCGGCGAAATCGCCGTCCCGATCGCGGAACGGGCAGATGATCGCTTGATGGAGGTTGAGCCCGGGCCAGGCGGCCAAAATATCGTCGCCGGCGCCGGCAATGCGCCCCTCGTCGGCGCCGAACCAGGCCGCCTCATAATCCAGCGCGCCCGGCGCATCCTCAAAGCCGAACTCGGCGGCCACCACCAATTTTTCAGTCTCTTCGTCTTTCCTCAAGAACAGAGCAACTTCCAATTCAAACGCCCCGATGATGGCCTCCAAGGTCGCCACATAAAATTCGTCGACGGTACCAGTGGTCAGCGCCTCGGCAATAAAATCCTGAATAGATTTGAAGCGCATCAATTCATCATCGACCTGATCCTTGGTTTTGATCAAATCCTGCTGACTGAGGAGAGCCTTGCCCATTTCCGCTTCGAGCCTGGCATTTTGTTTGCGCATCTCGCCGGTAAGTTGGCGGGTATTCCAGATGGCGGCGACCTGTTGAACCATGACCGTATAGGCGGAGACGGATTTGTCCGTGATCGGCTCATAGAAGCCGGCATTGTCCACCGAAATACCACCAAGTATCAGCCCGGCCATCTCGCCGCTTTTGCCGAAAAAGGGGCAGAGGATGGCGTGATCCAACCCCATATCGGCCCAGGCCTCCAACGCGCCGCCGTCCTTGCCGATGATTTGGCTCTCCTGACCGGCGAGCCAGCCGCGCTCGAACGCAATTGTCTCCGGCACATCATCCAGGCCGAACTGGGCCGCCACGCGCATACAATCGGGCTCGTCGCATGGCAGGAAAAACATGGCAATCTCGAACTCGAAAGCCTCGATCACCGCTTCCAATGTCAGCTGATAAAAATCTTCCTCGATTTCGACGTCCAGGGCGCCGGAGATATAGCCCTGAATGGACTTGAAGCGCATCAGTTCGTCGTCGACCCGGTCCTTGGCGTGGATCAGGTCACGCTGCATCACCAATTGCTGGCCGGCTTCCGCCTCCAATTTGGCAAGCGCTGCCGCCATCTCGTCAAAGGTACGCTTCTTTGTATTGCCGTCCATTCCCGCACATTACCAGGAACTAAGATCGCATGGGAAATGCTTAAGCGGCGGAACCGTCTAGGCTTCGTTTCGCACGATCGAAAACAGCGACGTGGTGTAGCTGTGGAAACGGTTTTTGCCGCCAAACCGGCAATACTCGCTATAGCCGTAGACGCCCAGCCATGGCACGCTTTCGTCATCCGAGATGGGAAGCTGCATCTTGGTGATGATTTCATCTTTGAGGACGCGGTTGAACATCAACCGTCCTCTGGCCATGCAGTCAGCCTGGAAAACGGCAAGCGGCTTGCGGCTATCGAGATCAACATTCATTCGTTCCATCATGCGATCAACGCCATCAAAAATACGCTGTTCATCCCGCTGCATAAGCGTCAATTTTGTTCCTTCCGCCACCGAGACAGGCACGAAAAAACTTTGGTGATCCTCTGAAATTTTTATCGGTACGCGGAGAATTTGTGGATTGTCATAATCTTCTTGGTCAGCGGCATCGAGCGTTTCGCCGAGGCCCGTAATCGGCAATGTTTCCGCCGCCTCTGATTCGGGGGGCAATCCGACTTTGGCCATCAACGCAGGCCACGCAGGCTCACCATCAAATTCGATGATTTCATTGTCCTTGGATTTGGTCACCACGAATTCCATTCCCTCCAATGGAACCGAGCCATGATGAACACCCATGATGACTTCCAACGTCGGATCGGCAAAGCCGACGATGATCAAGCCGTCTTCCATCACTTGTTCGCCGTGAAACTGGAAGGTGCCCTTGGCCTTGCCGTTATCGGCAGAAGTCGCGCCGAAGATGGGAATGTCGGCACCGAACACGCTTTCGATCCCGTCGATCACCTTGTCACCGGAAAGATCAATGCCAGCGCTCAACACGTAAAGCATATTGATGCCGCTCAACTGCTGCTTCACCTTGCCGGCCACTTGGTTGCCGAGTTCTTCTGAATTGCCGCCATTGAGGCCGCCGGCACAAGAGACGGTGCATTCGTCGCCCGATATGGCCATGACCGCCATAGCGCGCATTTTCTCCGACACCCC
>JABHAA010000148.1 GCA_018674495.1 Rhodospirillaceae bacterium
GCCGGTAAAAACCAGCTTGGCATCAGGATAAAGCCCTGCAAGCCGGATAAATTCGGAAAACCGTCCAGTCGCAATTCGGGGCGCCGAGGCGCCGCGCTTCTTGGCGATGAACTGATTGAGGACGCCGCCGAGCACGATGATTCCGGTGATTTTATCCGGCATGGGATCAGGCCTCTGAAAGCGGTTTTCGAGCACCCCGGTCATGACCTTGCCGATAGGAAACACGGCCACCAACAGCCCACCCATCAAGGCCAGCGAAACCAGCCCGCGCCCGGCCCGCCCCTTGCCGGCCCAAAGCAGCAAAACGCCGATACTCAGAGCAATAATAAACAGGTTGCCCGGATCGGCGAGGAACCAAAGGATTTTAGATAAGGTGAAAAACATCGACCACTGATAGCAACGCCGCTCATTCCGGGCAATAGCCACCGCGCCGGATCGCGGAGATTTCACCGAGGATATGGAGAATTGTAAACTCAAGCGTTGCCAGGAGCACCGTCTTCCGGCAATGATTTACACCTACAAGATATTACGGGAGGCGAAAATGCCGGACGACAATTCAGGCGCAACGATTGGGTTTATCGGGCTTGGCACCATGGGTATGCCGATGGCGCTCAATCTATTGAAAGGCGGCCACACGCTCGGTGTCTGGGGACGCACCCCGGATAAATTGAAAGACGCCATCGATGCTGGCGCCGTATTGGCGGCCTCACCCAAAGCCCTCGCCGAAATTTGCGACATTCTGTTCCTCTGCGTTACCGACACGGGCGCCGTGGAAGAGCTTGTGTTCGGTGCGGACGGCATCGCCGAGGGTGCCGGCGCCGATTTATTGCTGGTCGATCATTCGTCCATCAATCCTGACGCCACGCGGGATTTCGCGGCCCGGCTGAAGGAGGCATGCGGCGCGGCTTGGGTGGACGCGCCGGTGTCGGGCGGCAAGCACGGCGCGGCGGGCGGCACGCTGGTGATCATGGCCGGCGGCGAGGAAGCAGACATTGAGCGGATGCGCCCGGTGGGCGAGGCCACTTCCCAGCGGGTCACCCATATGGGCCCGGTAGGCACCGGCCAGGCCACCAAGATCGTCAACCAAGCGATCATCGGCGCCGAGATCGCCGTGCTCGCCGAGACCCTGGGCTTTGCTAAGACCTATGGGGTCGATTGCCAAAAGATGCCCGAGGCGCTTGCCGGTGGCTGGGCTGATTCCACCGTGCTGCAGGATCATGGCAAGCGCATGATCAACGCCGAATATTGGGAATCGGCGCCCGGCAACATGATCAAGGACATGAACAACGCCTGCGACATGGCCAAGGCGACCACCTCGCCGATGCCGGTGACCGCCTTGGTGACCGAGCTATACCGCATGCTGGGCGCCAATGGCGACGCGAACAAAGGCCAAATCGGCCTGATGTACCTCTATAAGCAGGAGGCGCTTTAATTGACGACCGGCGTAGATAGACAAACTTCTATGACGGAAATTCAGAGCAGGATTGCCAATGGCATTCTGATCGCTTTTGCAATTTTCGCCATACCCGGGTTGGCTGCCAGCTTATGGCGCATACAGGCGATTGGGTGGCAGCCGGTCATGGTTTTGCACGCTGCCATAGCCGGATTCATTTGGTTTATAACAATATTTCGTAGCCGCATCCTATTTCGAATGCGCGGCATCGTCATTTTAGGAGCCATCTATTTGTTGGCTTTGGGCGGATTTATAAATTTTGGCCTCATTGGCGCTGGATATCCTGCCCTCCTTGCGGCCGCTGTGCTTGCCTCTGTTTTATTTGGTGCGCGCGGGGGGCTCATCGCCATTTTCCTTGGAGTCCTGTTCATTGCCGCCATGGGGTTTGCATTTTCGGCCAACCTACTGCGCCTACCCTTAGACTTAAATTTGGCCAGCACTCAAATTCAGACTTGGGCATTGATCTTAGCTGGGTTCATTTTGCTAGGCAGTGGTGTGGTCGCCGCGACTGTTGGACTTAACAGAGCCCTCATTCGTTCGGTCACCGATCTGGAAAATCACAAGCTGAATCTGGAAAATCAAGTTGCCGAACGTACCCGTGATTTGACCAAAGAGATCAAAGACCACGAGGCTACTGTGGCCGCATTGAGGATTGCGATCGCCGAAGCCGACAAGGCCAATCAAGCCAAATCGCAATTTCTATCTTCGATGAGCCATGAATTGCGCACGCCGCTGAACACGATCCTCGGATTTGGCCAGCTGTTGGGAATCATTGCCGATGGGCCGAAAGCGGAAAAACAGAAAGGCTATGTTGAGCAAATCCTCAATGGAGGGAAACATCTTCTCGATCTGGTCGGACAAGTGCTGGACCTGTCTGCGATCGAGGCCGGACAGTTACCGTTGGCGCTCGAAAAAATTTCGGTTAAGGAAGCCTGCCAAGATTGCTTGACCCTGATTGATACCGAGGCGGCCGGGCGAGGTCTGAATATTGAGAGCAATTTGGAATCGGACAGCACCATTGAAGCCGATTATGTTCGCTTCAAACAAATTCTCCTCAATTTGCTATCCAATGCCATCAAATATAACCGCGAGGCCGGAAACATTAGGTTTGCCTGCACCAACCTGCCGAACAATTTGGTCCGCGTGTCCGTGACGGATAGCGGCGACGGCATCGCGCCGGACAGGCAGGGCGATTTGTTTTCGCCGTTCAAACGCCTTGGAAAGGAATCAGGAGAAATAAAAGGAACCGGAATCGGTTTAACCATTACCAAGCAGCTGGCCGAAGCGATGGGAGGGAAGGTCGGATTTGAAAGCGAACTGGGAGTTGGCAGCACATTCTGGGTCGAATTTCCGATTTACGATGGAATAGCTAACGAAACAAAGAGCAGTGCAAATGATCAGGCCGCAGGCGGGCAGCACCAGCGATTACCAAATGAGGCCAAAATCCTTTACATTGAGGACAATTTGGCAAACCTGGAATTGATGGAAAATATCATCGACGAATTGGATGGCATGACCCTGTTCTCGGCGCGCACAGCCGAAGTAGGGGTGACGATGGCCATGGAATTGCTTCCCGACTTGATTTTAATGGATGTCAATTTGCCCAGTATGGACGGCATCGAGGCGATGAATGCCCTTGGTGCAATTGGGAACACCAAAGATATTCCCGTCATTGCGGTTAGTGCTGCTGTCATGAAAGACGACTACGAGAGAGGCATGGCCGCTGGCTTCAAGGCCTATCTAACCAAGCCGTTTGAGGTGGCGAAGCTTGTCGAGGCCATCAACAATGAATTGCAGGAATGATATCCGGATGACCACCCGTAAAAAATCCCCCGACGATCTTCGTAGCCAGCGCTGGTACGGGCCCAATGATATGCGCGGCATCAGCCACCGGGCGCGCTCGCGCCAAATGGGGTTCTCCAACGAAGACTTCTCGGGCAAGCCGAAGATCGGCATCCTCAACACTTGGTCAGACATGAACACCTGCCATTCTCACTTCAAGCAGCGGGTGGAGGAGATCAAGCGCGGCGTCTGGGAAACGGGCGGCTTTCCCATCGAATTGCCGGCCATGTCCTTGGGCGAGATCATGGTCAAGCCGTCGACCATGATGTACCGCAACTTTCTCGCCATGGAAGCCGAAGAGCTGATCCGCTGTCATCCCATCGATGGCGTTGTCCTGATGGGCGGCTGCGACAAGACCACGCCGGCGCTCTTGATGGCCGCCCTAACCATGGATTTGCCCGCCATATATATGCCCGCAGGGCCCATGTTGCGCGGCTTTTTCGCCGGCGAGACTTTGGGCAGCGGCACCGATGTGCTGCGCTATTGGGCCGACCGGCGGGCCGGGCTAATCGACGACGAGATGATGGAGAACGTGGTCGGCGGCCTGTCGCGCTCGGCCGGCACCTGCATGGTCATGGGGACGGCAGCGACCATGATGTCGATCGCCGAGACACTGGGCATGACCTTGCCCGGCGCGTCATCGATCCCGGCGGTGGATTCCCACCACGCGCTGATGGCGACCGCGACCGGGCGGCGCATCGTGGATATGGTGTGGGAGGATTTAAAACCCTCCGATATCCTCTCCAAGGCCTCCTTCGATAACGCCACGGTGGTCGATATGGCCTTGGGCGGTTCCACCAATGCCATGATCCATCTGATAGCCGTAGCTGGGCGCGCCGGAATCAGCCTAGATCTGGAACGCTTCGATGCGATCTCGCGGACGACGCCGGTGCTCGGCAATATCAAGCCGTCGGGCCAGTATCTAATGGAGGATTTTTATTACGCCGGCGGCCTTCGCGCTCTCATGGTGCGGCTTCGCGACCATCTCGATTTATCGGCAAAAAACGTGGTCGGCTCAAGCCTGGGTGAGGCCATCGACGGCGCCGAGATTTACGACGAAGACGTCATTCGCGGCACCGACAACCCGCTCTACCACGAAGGCGGCACCGCCATCCTGCGCGGCAACCTGGCGCCATCCGGTTGCGTCATCAAACAAACCGCCGCCGATCCCAAGTTTCATAAACATAAAGGGCCCGCCGTGGTGTTCGAAGATTATCCCGACCTCGCGGCGCGCATCGATGATCCCGATCTGGAGGTGGATGAGAACTCGGTACTGGTCTTGAAAAACGCCGGACCCATTGGTGCGCCGGGCATGCCCGAATGGGGCATGCTGCCGATCCCGAAGAAGCTGTTGGAAAAAGGCGTCCGCGACATGGTGCGCATTTCAGATTGCCGCATGAGCGGCACGGCTTACGGCACCTGTATCCTACATGTGGCCCCCGAAGCCCATGTGGGCGGACCGCTCGCCCTAGTCCAGAACGGCGACATGATCGAGTTGGATATTCCTGCACGCCGCATCCACCTGGATATCTCGGATGAAGAAATGGCGGCCCGAAAAGCCGCCTGGATACCCCGCCCGTTTGCCTACACGCGGGGCTACACGTCCTTGTTCGCCCAGCATGTAACGCAAGCCGACGAAGGCTGCGATTTCGATTTCCTGCACGCGGGCGGAGACACGCCGGAACCGCCGATTTACTGAGGCCCCACCTTTACCGACTCGCCAACCGTAATACGCATGCCGTCTTGGCCGACCACCAGCGGGCCGTCATAGCCGGTGCGCCGTACCAACGCATCAGCGCCCTGCCGCCCAAACACGATGTGGCTGTAAACGGCGAGCTTAGGGGCTGCCCGGCGGAACACGTCGCCGGCCTGTTCCGGTGAGGTATGGTGGGCGGAGCGGCGGCCCCGGCCTGCGGTCAAGGAAACCTCGTGGATCAACAGATCGGTGCCCTTGGCGAACTTGATGACATTTTCGGAAAATCGGGTGTCGCCCGAAAGCGTCACCGAGCGACCGCCGAAATCAACGCGGTAGCCGTAGGCGGGAAAGTCGTCCCTTGCGCTCGCATCCAGACGCGGCGGCCAGTGATCGACGGCGAAGGCGGTGACCGTGACGCCGGCCTCTTCGAATATGCGCCCGGTCCCGGCGTCCTTGGCATCGAAGCTAGGGCCTTTGCGGCGGCGGTTGGTGCGGTATTTGATGTCCCAGGCGAAGGCTTCTGTTAGATGCGCCGCCATGGCTTCGGTCCCGGGCGGCCCCCAAAGGCGCAAAGGTCCGGTGCGGCCAAGGGCGGCGCCGTTGACGAACAGGTCGGGCAATCCAGTCACATGGTCGGAATGCAGATGGGTGAGGAAAACCTTGTCGGCGCGCCCGATGACGCTTATCCCGGCGCCTACAAGCCCGGCCACCAGACCGCGCCCGGCATCAAAGACAAGGCTCAAACCCCCGGCCTCGATAAGCGTGATGGTCTGGTTGCGCGTATTGGTCATGCCGCGCCCACCGGCGCCCGGCCCGGCGCCGGTGCCGATCAGGGTGACGGTGATGGTTTCGGCAGCAGTAGCGGCGGGCAGAGCCAAAATCAGCAAAAGGGCGGCGATGAGGCGAATGTGCATGGTGGATTTCCTTTGCATCGGTATCATAGATTAGCATTTCGGCTTCGGAGGTCCATGACAGTATGGCGGCTGGCGGCATCATCGCATTTCTATTGGTGTGCGTACTGGGAACGTCGTTCTTGAGCGGCGTGCTTAGCCTTGGCGGCGGTACGTTGCTGATGGGTATCTTCGCCTGGCTGATGCCGGTATCAGTGGCCATGATGCTGCATGGGGTAACCCAGTTCACATCCAATTTTTCGCGCTGGTGGCTGTACCGCGCGAACACCCAATGGACTCTGCTGAAGGGCTATTTCATTGGCGCCGGGCTGTGCCTGGTGGCCTTTTCCTGGATTGCGTTCCTGCCCGGCAAGATCGCGCTGTTCCTCGTTCTCGGGTTGCTGCCGTTCGTGAATTTTCTGGTGCCGAGGGAATATACTCTTAGCGTCACCAGGCGCGGCGGCGCGCTGGCCTGCGGCATCGTCAACACGGCGTGCCTCCTGACTGCCGGTGTTTCGGGGCCGATCCTGGATGTGTTCTACGTCAATTCCGGGCTGACCCGACAACAGATCATTGCCACCAAGGGCTTTACCCAGACCACCGGGCATCTGTTGAAGATAATTTATTTCGGAGCATTTTTGGGGCTCGCCGGCGATGTCACCGGGCATTTGCCTTTGTGGGTATTCGCCGCCGCCGTACCGCTGGCGTTCCTCGGCGTTTGGGGAGCGCGGCATATCGTTAACGTGATATCCGACGATCAGTTCCGCGTCTGGACGCAAGCGGCAACCATGGGAATCGGTGTTTTATTCCTCGGCCGCGCCGTTGTCCTGATCGCGGCGCCTTAGGGGCATTTCGTCCTCCACCGCCTTGATGTGGGCGATCAAAGGGTAAAGGGCGCCGCAGATGGCAATCATGAAACCCATATGCTTTTCTCGCCAGCCGCCGCGCACCACGTAGATTTTCCAGAACCGCGACAGGAATTTCCGGAACATGGTGCCAAGACCAGCGCCGGTCTCGCCGGCGTCAACCAAATCTCGGGCGCGCGCAGACGTGTACCAGTCGAGGCGGCCGAGCATATCGGAAATATTGCGGTCCACATGGTGGAGGACAGGATTCTTAAGATCGGGGCCCCGCGCGCCGTTAACGGTCAGATGCGGATGCACCCGGGAAGAACCCCATTGCTTGACGCCCTTGCGGTACAATCCCAAATAGCTGTTTTTGCCAAAGGAGCCGCCGCCCCAGCCATGCTCCACATGGACGCCGCCGACAAAATTTCGCACCGGCAGATCGTAGATGTCGTGTTCGGCACCGTTGATGGTGTCCTTGATCTCGGCTGCCAGCTCTTCGTTAATCCATTCGTCGGCGTCGGCTTCCAGGATCCATTCGCACCGGCAGGCATCAATGCCAAGATTACGGCGATCCCCCTCGATCTCCCAGGCACCTTCGATCACCTGATCGGCATATACATCGGCAATAGCCTTGGAGCCATCCGTGCAGCGATCCAGCACCACCACCAATTCATCGGCGAAGGCCAGACGTTTGAGGCAGTCGTCCAGGATTTCTTCTTCGTTGTGGACAACGACCAGAGCGGATAGTTGGTGCGGGTTCGAGGCGTCGGACATAGGCCCGACATTAGCGCATTTTCCAAGCGGGCCAAACGCCTTATAGTCTCCGCCATGCCCGAGATACTCAATCTGCAACGCCTGTCCGAACCAGAACGCGCCGCGATCGAAAATGTCGATGCCTCCGTGTTAATCACCGATGCCGCCGGATGGTTCAATGGCGAGGTTTGCGATACCTGGCCCACCTACGCCACCCGCCGCTTTATTGGCGAGATGCGGGACGGCCACGGAACCCGCACTGAGCGCAATGCCATGCTGGCGCGCGCCGAAATTATTCTCGGCGGCTATCCCTGCCCGCTGGACCTGGTGAGCCGAGCGCCGGGCCTTAAATGGTTTCACCAGCGCCAAGCCGGCGCCAACAATCTGCACCCCACCGATCTTTGGGGATCAGACGTGATGGTGTCCACGTCCAGGGGCGTCAACAACGTGCTCCCCATAGCTGAATATGTGATCATGGGGGCGCTCTATTTCGCGCGCGGCATCAACCGGGCCTGGGTTGATCATGAGGCCGGCGCGTTCGACCGCTCCCAGTACGCGCCGGTGGTATTGGAAGGCAAGACCTTGTGCGTCACCGGCGCTGGCGGCATCGGTGCCGAGGCCGGACGCCTGGCCGCCGCCCTTAGTATGCGCGTTACCGGCACCCGCTCCCATGCGATCACTGATGCCGCCGAACTGCCCGCTGGGTTCAGTGAAGTCCTAGGCCCCGAAGGATTGCACAAACTTCTGGCGGAGGCCGATTATGTAGCGGTGTGCGTCCAATTGACCGACGCCACCAGCCAGATGTTCAACGCAGCCGCCTTTGCCGCCATGAAACCAGGCGCGGTGCTGATTAACATTTCCCGCGGCGAGCCGGTGGACGAGGACGCCTTGTTCGATGCCTTGGAAAGCGGCCAAGTGGGCGGCGCGGTGCTCGATGTCTATGTGGGCGAAACCGAACACGGGCCGCCGGAACGGCTCTGGAACCATCCCAACGTGTTGATCACGCCCCATTCGTCGGGCCGCTCGGAGATCAAGACCGGCTTCGGGGTCGAGCTGTTTTGCCAAAACTTGCGCGCCTATCTGGACGGGCGGGCCATGCAGAACGTCATCCAGTGGGACCGGGGCTATTGAGCGGCACCGAGACGCCAGCCCGGCGCGGCCTTGAATTAACCCAAAAGGGCATCGCTTCGCTAACCGATGGCCGGCCCGCCGAAGCGGCGAATTTTTTGCAAGAGGCTCTCGGCGCCTACCGGGCCGACCCGGAAAGCTATTACTATCTGGCGCGCGCAGGCTTGGCCGGCGGCGACAAGGAATTGGCAGCACAAACCCTGACCCTCGCCCGGACACGCTTCCCCGGTTTTTGTGAGGCGGAAGACTCCTGGGGGCTGTTTCCGCACCTGGAGGCGGATGACACCGGCGATGGCGGCGATCATTTGCGCCACAACGAATTGTCCGCTCGCTGCCACGCGGAGCTGGCGCAAGGCTTGGTATTTTTGGACGCGGCGCGCTCCGCCGACGCCATCGATCCCCTGCTCCGCGCCCTGGAAATCGATCCTTGGAAGCCGCAGGTCTATTACTATCTGGGCTCGGCCTTCGCCGGCGCCGGCGAAATGGAAAAGGCGGCCACCGTGTTCACCAAGGCCGCTGAAGACATCCCATACGCCTTCCAACGCTTCAGCGGCTTCGGCGATTACCAGGGGTTGGGGCTGGATGCCAGAACCACCATCGCCTATTACCACGCCCTCGGCGGTATTTATCCTGATATCAAACCCTTCCTCGGCGGCCTTACCCCCGGCGATGGCGGCACGATTGCGCTCAGCCAATCCCGCTCCGATGAATTGCGCACTTTATATGTAGCGCGGGCCGAAGACTGGGCCACTGGCAACCCGCCGCTCCCCAACCGGGCCAATGTTTTTGATGCTCCGGCGCATCGAGCCAAGGTGCTGCTTGTGACGCCCGAGTTTATCAAGAGCAACGCCGACTGGGTGGAGTATGACGTCGCTGTCCATTTGGGCGGAACCGGGGCGGCGCACCTAACCGAATTCGCCGTCCACCACGCAGACGCCATCCATTCCGAACAAAGCCAGTTGATCGGCGGGCGCAGCGAGGCCGAACTGGCCGCCGGCATCGAGGCCCTGGAGCGCGCCATCGCGGCCCACGCCCCCGAAGTGGTGTTTTTCGAGGGCAGCTTCATCGGCGGCCGCCAAGGCATCGACGCCGAGACCATGCAAACCTTGAAAGACAAGCACGGCTTCAAGCTGGCCACATTGGTCTGCGATATCTATCCGCCGAAGGAAAACTACGCCGCCTACTGGGCGCCGGTGTCAGACCTGATCGTTGCCCTCAACGAGCACGCATATTTGGACGACGCCCGCGCCCATACAAGCGTGCTGGTGTCCCCCGGCGTGCCCATTGATTTCTCAGCCATGAATTCGAAGCCCTGGCGGGAACGCGATATCGAAGTGTTTTTCAACGGCGCCCGCAAGAGCTACCGGGACATGTGGTGCGCCTTCATGGCTGAAAGCGTGCCCGGCACGGCGCTCCGCTTTTCCGATCAGTCGGCGGCGGGCAGTATGGCGCTAGACGACTATCTGGATCATTTGTCGCGCAGCCAGTTAGTGCTCAACAACGGTTTGGTATCGGCGCGGGACCATCAGATGAATTTCCGCATCTTCGAGGCGATGACTTCCGGCGCGGCACTATTGCAACAAGACTTCGGGTTGTTGCGCGAATTTTTCGACCCTTATGTCCATTACGCGCCCTTCAGCACAGCGCCGGAAATGGCCGAGACGGCGCTCTTTCTAATTGCCAACCCGGAAATCGCCGAAGCCATCGCCGCCAGAGCATTGACATGGTACCAATCCCACTATGGCGGCCCCAAGTTTTGGAACGCGGTGCTGGCCGCCCTATAGAGCGAATTGCCGAAAGCCCCCGCCGTCGTGTAATCTACAGCCGGAAACATCATCATGGATAGCAACAGCACATCCGATCCCTCGCCCGCCCGGCTGATCAGCGCCGCCGCCGAGCTTGCGCCCTTGATCCGTGCCGAGGCGGCAGCCGGCGAAGAGGCGCGCAGCGTGCCAAGCGTGGTTATCGACGCCATCCGGGACGCGGGCCTTTTCCGTTTGGCCCAGCCGAAGCGCTTCGGCGGGCTGGAATGCGATCATCCGACGATCCTCCGCTGCCTGATGCAATGGTCACCGGCAGATGCTTCCACCGCCTGGGTGGCGGGGCTCGCCATCATGCACCAATGGATGATCGCGCTGTTTCCGCCCCAAGCCCAAGAAGACATCTGGAACGAAAACCCGAACGCCATCACCTTCGGCTCCTACGCGCCGGCGGGAAAGTGCGCGGCCGTTAAAGGCGGCTTTCGGATCACCGGCACCTGGCTTTATGCGTCTGGCATCGATCATGGGGATTGGGGGCTCTTGGGCGCGGCGATGCCGCAAGAAGACGGCTCGGTCGCCGCCGGCTTCGTCATTGTACCGAAAAGCGATTTTCGCGTTGAAAAAACCTGGGACCCCATGGGCCTCGCCGCAACGGGAAGCAATGATGTGGTTTGCGACGACGTGTTCGTGCCCGGACACCACGCCATCACCTTCCAGCAATTGGCGTCCGGCGCGGCGCCGGGCACTCAGATCAACACCAACGGCATCTACCGCTATCCGCTTTTGTCCTTTATCGCCTACTGCATCGCTTCGCCGGCGGTCGGCTGCCTTGAAGGGGCGTTGGCGCAATTCATCGAACAAACCGGCGATTGGGTGACGCGCGGCGCCGTGGTGCGCGGCGGCGCCAAAGTTGCCGAATACCAATCGGTACAAATACGCGTCGGCGCGGCGGCCGGCGCGCTCAGGGCCGCGAAAGCCATGATGTATACCCAGCTCGACGCCTCCCACCAGACAGTGATGATCGAGGGCGGTATCTTAAGCGCCGCCGAGCGCCTGGATAACCGCATCACCCAGGCCTATATCGTCCGCCTGGCACTCGAAGGATTGGACGAGTTATGGGGCGCCGTCGGCGGAGCGGGTATCTTAAAGACCGAGTATATCCAGCGCGCCTGGCGCGACGCCCACGCCATCGCCCACCATGTCAGTTTCAACTGGGACGCGCTAACGTCCATGTACGGCCAGCACTTGCTGGGGCTTGAGCCGCAAGGGCAGTACTGAAAACCGCATTAGAGGAGAACTACCATGTCCATCATCCGCCCAGAGAAAATCATATACGGCGTCGAGGATATGGAGGCCGGCGTTCGGTACTTCGAAGACTGGGGGCTGGAGCTGGTGGAGAGCGGCGAGACGGGGGCTGATTTCAAGACCGCAGAGAACCAGCATGTTGTCTTGCGCAAGAAATCAGACCCGGACTTGCCGCCTGTACCCAATGATGGCCCCACCGCCCATGAAGTGATCTGGGGAGTCACGGACGCCGATGATCTGGAGCGGTTCGGCTCCGCGTTATCCACGGACCGAGACGTGCGCATCGATGACGACGGCAGCGTGCATAGCATCGATGAGAGCGGCTTTGCCATCGGATTTATGGTGGCGGAGCGGACGCCGGTGGAGCTTCCGGCGGTGGATATGAATTACCATACCAACATCACTCGGCTGAACACGCCGGTCATGCCGGACGCGCGGGTCAAGCCGGTGCGCATGGGCCATGTGGTCTATGGGATCAAGCGCGCCGACGCGGAACGGGCCAGCGCCTTTTACATGGACCGGCTCGGCTTCAAACTGACCGACCGCTGCCAGGACATGGGCGATTTTATGCGTGTGCCGGGGCTCACCGATCATCATTCCCTGTTTTTGAGTTTTCGCGCCGATGTGGCCGCCTTCAATCACATCGCCTTCGAAGTAGACAATCTGGATGCGGTCATGATGGGCGGCACTTATATGAATTCCCAGGGCTGGGAGACGGCGTCGGGCCCCGGGCGGCACTATCACGGCTCCAATGTGTTTTGGTACACCCACAACCCGTCGGGCGGCTCGACCGAATATTTCTCCGACATGGACCGTATGGACGACGATTGGGAATCCCGCATCTTCGAGCAGGGCCAAGGCTATGCGTCCTGGGTGATCGGCGGCAAGCGTTTGATCCAAAAACCGGCCTAGATTCGAGCGCCGCTGCGACCTTACGCCGCATTCTCCAGGCACATCAGCCCGGCGGCGGTGTTGGAGATCGGGATATTGTAGTTGGTGTGAAGGCTTTTGACATTGCCGTTTAGCGCGCCGCGCATGGCCAGCCAATTGATGAACTCGGCGCCCTGGGCGCCGGCCTGGCGGACCAGTTCGTGGATGCTCATATCCAGAAAATATTCCGGCTCATTCACGATCTTCTCCATGCACATTTCATCGAACTCTTTGTTGATGAAGCCGGCCCGCTCGCCGTCCAACTGGTGCGACAATCCGCCGGTGCCGATGATCACTACTTTTAAGTCTTCCGGGTAGGCTTCGATGGCCCGGCCCAAGGAGCGCCCCAGATTGTAGCAGCGCTTCGGCGACGGCAAGGGATGCTGCACGGTGTTGATCATCACCGGCACGGTGCGCAAATCGCGCTCCGCATAATCGGGCCAAAAGAGCTGCATGGGAATGGCGAAACCATGATCGACATTCATCTCCTGGCAGGTGACCAGATCAAATTCGTCGGCGACCAGGGCTTCGATAATGTGCCACGATAATTCGGGCGCACCCTTGAACGGGGCGATGGTCGGCAGGCCCCAGCCTTCGTCCTGGTTATAATATTCCGGCGCCGCGCCGACGGCGAAGGTGGGCTGCTTATCGAGGAAGAAATTGAGGCCGTGATCGTTGTAGATCATCACCGCGATATCGGGTTGCACGTCCTCCAGCCATTCGCGCACCGGCGGATAGCCGCCAAAGAAGGATTTCCAATAAGGCTCATCGTGGCTTCCCTTGGCGATGGCGTTGCCGATGGCCGGGATGTGCGATGTGGTCAATCCGCCGACTATTCTTGCCATACTCTTAGGCCCCCGCCGCGACGAGTTTTTCCTTGAACGCCTCGACGCTCATACCGGTCTGCTGGGCGCCCACGTCCTGGACGCCAAGGCCGAAAATGCCGGCGAATTTGGCCAGGTAATAGATGTTGCCGCCAGCGGCCAGCAAATTGAGAACCACTTTGTCCCGGATGGCCTGTTTCTGCTCGTCATTTAAGCCGTAGCGGCTCATATACGCTTCCTCGTCGGCGAGAAAAGCTTCCCGGCTGGCAGCTTCGTTGAACGAATAACACATCTTGTTGAGCGCATAGCCCTTGATGGCCTGGGCGCCGTCGAACATGACGGTGCCGTCTATGGGTTCCTGCTCAGTCATGGAAAAATCCTTCTGGGCATCAAAATCAGAACCCGAGTGTGCCAGGATTTTGGGGCGCCGCCTTGATAGGGATCAAATAGGGATTAGACCCGTGTCGATGCTGCGGTGACATCGGAGACAAACATGTGCCCCGGCGCATGGGTGATGGCAAAGGCAGGCCGGGATTTGAGGATCGCTTCCTGAGGCGTGACGCCGCAGGCCCAAAAGACCGGCACATGGCCTGCGCGCATGGTGACCGGCTCGCCGTAATCGGGCGCGCTCAGATTATTGATGCCAATGCCAGCGGGATCGCCCTGATGGACGGGCGCGCCGTGGCCCATGGGATAGTGGGACGTGATCTCGGCGGCGCGCTTCGCGTCATCGGGCGTAAACGGGCGCATGGTCACCACCATCCGGCCGGAAAACATACCCGCCGGTTGGGTGGCGATATTGGTGGTGAACATGGGAACGAAGCCGGTCTCCTCGATATGGTAGAGGGGTAGCCCGGCGCCCAGCAATGCCTCTTCGGCGGTGAATGAACAGCCCAATAAAAATGTGACCAGATCGTTTCGCCAAAGATCCTGAATATCGGCTGGCTCGGCGATCAGCGCGCCATCCCGAAACACCCGGTAGCGGGGCAAATCGGTGCGTATATCGGCGCCGGGCGCGCAAATTACCGGCTCCGCATCGCCCGGCTTCAATACCTCCAACACCGGGCAAGGCTTTGGGTTGCGGGCGCAATAATCGGAAAAATCACCGGCATCGGCTTTTGGCAGGATCACCATATTGGCTTGCACATAGCCCGCACAATAGCCCGAAGTGGGACCATCGAAGGCGCCGTCGCGGCAAAGTGCGCGCAAATCCGACGGCGGCAATTGGGACGCGGTCTGCATGGAATGGGAGTTTATTGAATAACCCGGCTTTCCGGAAAGCAAATTTTAAGCGACCACATCCACTTCGTTGCCAAGATGGTCTTGCTTGGCAGCCGGTGTTTTCTGTGCCTCTTGGGTATTCTGGGCTTCTTTGTTCACCTGCTTGGCCTGGGCTTCCGCCCGCTGGGCTATTTCCAGCTTGGATTGAGCTTCGGGTCGCAAGGCAGCGGGCTGGGTGGTGATCTCGCCGACACCGTCAATCATTCTGATTGCTCCTATGGTCTAATCCATGTGGTATTCTACCACGGGAACAATTATAGACGAGTTCGCGCCGCAAGGCCAGTCAAACGGGCGTGAGGATATTGCCGCAGTTGTGGCTAGCCGCAAAACCCCAATCTGCATGCATTATATTAAGGGCTTGCGGGAAATACTGCTCGGGTTAGATTGGGCCGCGATCATTCAAAAGACCGGAGAGGTGCCCGAGTGGTTGAAGGGACTGGTCTTGAAAACTAGTGACTATACATTAAGTTATTGCTATATATCAATTATTAACTTGTTGTTGACTGACCAACAACTAACCAACAAAATGCAACCATGCGAGTTCCA
>JABHAA010000140.1 GCA_018674495.1 Rhodospirillaceae bacterium
AGCGTAAATGACTCCGGAAAACGAGTAGAATTGGAAGCGGCTAGCTGCGCCGATGCGTTTTCTCTTGATCTCTCCCCCCACGCGCGCAAGTCTCATGGCAACCCGTTGGCAATGCGGGAACCCACGGGGAGTGGACATCATGGACGATCAGGCCGCAGTCAATTTTCTTAAAGAAAATAACGCCAGGCATTACTGGCACCCGATGGCTGATCCGAAGGCCTCGGAAACCGATCCGCCGCTAATCCTGACCAAGGGCGATGGCTTCCAGGTTTGGGACGTGGACGGCAAGCCGTATCTCGATTTGATGGGCGGGCTTTGGAACGTCAATGTGGGGCATAATCGAACGGAAGTGAAAGACGCCATCATTGCCCAGATGGACCAGCTCTCCTATCACAACACCTTCGCCGGCCTTGCCAACGCGCCGTCTATCGAATTATCCGTCAAGCTGACCGACATGATGGCGCCGGAGGGCATGGATAAGGTCATGTTCGGCTCTGGCGGCTCTGATGCCAACGAAACCGCCTTCAAGCTGGCCCGGCAATACTGGAAGCTTATGGACCAGGCGGAAAAGGTGAAGGTGTTTTCCTTGAAGAATGGCTATCACGGTATGCAATTCGGTGCGCTATCAGCCAGCGGCGGCATCGTCTGGCGGCGGGCTTACGAGCCGCTTATGCCGGGCTTTTTTCAGATCGATAATCCCGATCCTTATAGAAATCCCTGGACTGACGATGGGCAAGAGCTAGGCCGCATCTGCGCCGGCATTCTGGACCGGGAAATTCAGCATCAGGGGCCGGGCACCGTCGCCGCCTTTATCGCCGAGCCGATCCAGGGCGCCGGCGGCATGATCATCCCGCCGGACAATTTCTGGCCATTGGTGCGCGAGGTTTGCGACAAACACGATGTGCTATTGATCGCCGACGAGGTGGTCACCGGGTTCGGTCGTTCCGGCGCCCTGTTTGGATCGCGGGGCTGGGGTGTGAAACCCGATATCATGTGCCTCGCCAAGGGCATCAATTCCGGCTACGTGCCGCTCGGCGCCACCGCGTTCAACGCCCGCGTCGCCGCAGCCTGGGAGCGGGATCATCCCCTGGCCACCATCATGCACGGCTATACCTATGCCGGCCATCCGCTGGCCTGTGCGGCGGCGGTTGCGAACCTGGATATCGTCATTTCAGAAAACCTCACCGCCAATGCTGGCTTGGTGGGCGCGCATTTCCTTGGCCGGCTCGAAGAATTGAAGGACCGGCATCAGGTGATCGGCGATGTGCGCGGCAAGGGGTTGATGCTGGCTATCGAATTCGTCAAGGATCGGACAACGAAAGAGCCGTTCGCGCCCAACGATCCATTCATCAAGGCCCTCGGCCCAGCGTGCTTGGAGCGCGGCGCCCTGGTGCGGGTACAGGGCCACCGCATGGTGTTGTCGCCGCCGCTGATTTTCACCAACGAAGCCGTCGACGAGGCCTTCGAAGCCCTCGACGGCGCCATAGCGGCAGTCGCGCCGAATTAGGCTGCATTTTATGGCGGAGAAAAAACGGCCCAACGTGGTCCTGATCATGACCGACAACCAGCCCGCCGATCTTTTGGGCTGTTACGGCAACCAAGAAATGCGCTCGCCCCGTCTGGACCAAATGGCGGCAGAAGGCATCCGCTTCGACAACGCCTATTGTCCCAACGCCATGTGCTCGCCTTCGCGGGCCTCGGTCTGGACTGGGCGCATGCCCAGTCAGCACGGCGTCCATACCTGGCTCGACGACCGGCTGATGGACCAATGGCCCGCAGGGTGGAACGCCGTTGCGGAATTCGACACCTTGCCGGAGATTTTAAAACGGGCCGGCTATGCCACGGCGATGATCGGCAAGTATCATCTCGGCGCCCTCGCCGAAGCCCAGAACGGCATCGATCATTGGATCACCATGGCGCGCGGCCACACGCTGGATTTCCACGGCAACGAGATGACGGTGAATGGCGAAAGCTTCGTCTATGACGGCCACTCGGTGGATTTCTTTACCGAACAAGCGGTTCAGTATATCGACGCGCGCGCCGCCCAGCCGGACGAGCCGTTTCTGTTGCTGCTGCCCTATAACGGCCCCTATGGTCACTGGCCATCGATCAAGGGCCGGGCAGAGCACCGGTTCGGCGATCTCTATGACAAAACGCCCATGCATTCGGTGCCGCGCGAAGGGATCAGCAAAGAGGCCATCGCTCTTTACGAGATGAATAAGGAATTTATGTCGTCCAAAAAAGGCGGGCCCGATTTCAGCGCCCTGTTGCAGATACCCAACGATCTTACATCGTTGCGCAACTACTATTCCCAGATGAGCCTGATCGATGATGGCGTCGGTCAGGTTTTGGATGCGCTGGCAAGGGGCGGGCTCGAGGGCGATACGGTCGTGATCTTCACGGCCGATCACGGATTTTCCCTCGGCCATCACGGCTTTTGGGGCCATGGACAGGCAACTTGGCCGTCCAACATGTTCCGTATTGCCTATAATATTCCGCTTATTTTGCGGGCGCCGGGGGCCATTGGGCCGGACCGGAGCAGCGAGCGCCTGGTCGGCAGCATGGATCTGTTCTCCACCATACTGGATTACTTGGGACTCTTTAAGGAAACCGATATGGCCGATGTGCCGGCGCGTAGCTTTGCGCCCGAATTGGCTGGTGAAACCTTCGATTGGGACGACGTTGTGTTTCTGGAGCAAGAAGAAGCCCGCGCCATACGCACAACCGAATGGCTGTATGTGAAACGCTTCAAGGGCAGTGGCGCCTATCCCCTGGAGGACGATTTGTATGATCTGAATGCCGATGCCGACGAGCGCCGTAATCTGGCTGGCGATGAAGGCTACGCGGCAATAGAGCGTGAACTAGCAACCCGGCTGGACGCCTATTTCGATCGCTATGCCGATCCCCGGTTCGATCTCTGGCGGGGCGGGTCCGCCAAATCGAACGCCTCCAGACCCTGGCTGTGGAAAGACGCTTGGGGCCCCGATTGGGAGACCGTGACATGACCGCCACCGGCTTTGTTTGCGACGAGCGCTATTTCTGGGTGGAGCAAGGGCCTGCTGTGCCCCTCGGCCGTTTCGATCAGCCGCTCGAAGCCTGGGACAGCCCGGAAGGCAAGCGGCGCATGCTTAACCTGCTGGATACCTCCGGCCTGCTTGCCCAATTGACGCCAATTCCGGCGCGCATGGCTAGCGAAGACGAGCTTACCCGCTTTCACAACGCCGACTATGTGGCCAGGGTCAAAGAATTGAGCGAGGGCGATGGCGGATCTGTTGGCGAACAGGCCATCGTCACCCCCGGCAGTTACGATATTTTGGCGTTGGCCGCCGGCGGCTGCATGGCGGCGGTGGATGGGGTTCTCGGCGGTGACGTGCAAAACGCCTTCGCCTTCGTGCGCCCCGCCGGCCATCATGCGGAGCGGGACCGGGGGCGGGGTTTTTGCATCTTCGGCAATACCGCGTTGGCGGTCATGCACGCCTGCGCTGGCCATGGGCTTGGCCGGGTTGCGGTGGTGGATTGGGATGTACATCACGGCAACGGCACGCAAAGCGCCTTTTATGACAATGCCGATGTGCTGACCATTTCCATCCACCAGGACCGGCGCTATCCGCAAGACTCCGGCGGGATGGAGGAAACCGGCGCCGGTGATGGCGTGGGCGCCAACATCAACGTGCCTTTGCCGGCAGGCAGCGGCCACGGCGCTTATGTGGAAACGGTGGCCGAGGTGGTGATGCCGGCCTTGCGGGCCTTTCAGCCCGAATTGATTGTTATCGCCAGTGGGTTTGACGCCAACGGCTTTGATCCCTTGGGGCGCATGATGTGCCACAGCGAAACCTACCGGGAAATGACCGTTGCGATCATGGGGCTGGCCGGTGATGTGTGCGAAGGGCGCTTGGTGGTCTGCCAGGAGGGCGGCTATTCGCCGGGCTACATGCCCTATTGTTGCCTGGCCGTGGTGGAGACGCTTTCCGGCATCCGGACGGAAGTGGAAGATGTGCGCGGCGCGCATCTGGCGGGCGTCGCGGGCCAAGAATTGCAGGCCCATCAGGCGGACGTGATCGAGGCGGCAGCGGCGCTGCTGTCAGCCTAGGGCTCAAGCCTGGCGGTAATTTCGCCGGCGACCCGGTGGACCTGCTGGGCGATGGTTGGGATGCCGTTGATCTCGCCAAAGCGGCTGCGGGTCATTGGACCGATGATATGGAGGTTTTCCATTACCGCGCCATCGGCGGATAAAGACCGGCATTCCTGATCCACCTCCAAACCCATGCCAAAAGGGCTGGCGGCGGCGATGTCATCGCCGATCATTTGGGCCAGCAGCAGATTGCCCGCCCGCGCCGGATCACGTTCCGGTCCGGTGCAGTTGATCACCGCGTCATAGAGGGTCTCGGTCTCCAAATTCTGGCCTCGGGCGCGAAAGCCAACCCGCAATCGCCCATCCTCGTCGCTGGCGTGGGTGAGAAACCCAGCCCGGTATTTGAGCCGCCCGTCCTGCCGGTAGTTATCCAGTTTTGCGCCGGTTTGCGGCGGCAGGCGGAAGCGGTGGGTCTCGTACCAGGGGCTCAAATGGCGGAAATAGCGCTGCTGCTCGGCGGCGGGAAGGGATGGCCACAATCGGTGCGCGGCGTCGCGCAACTCATCGAACGCCACCTGCCATTCGATGCCTTCTGCGGCGAGCTTGGCGATGTCCGCCCGGTGGGCGCGCAGTACCGCCAGGGCAGATTTGGGGACACCGTGGCGCTCGACAAATGCGGGGACCGGGCGGATTAGCGCCTCCCACACGGTTTCGGATGGCGGGTGGCTGCGCTGGGCCAATGGATACAGACCGCGCCGGGAGACGGCGGTAATGCGGCGCTCGGGTGCGTCCCGCAACAGGGTAATCGCGATATCGGCCATGGTTAGGCCGGTACCGACGATCAATAGCTTGGCGTCGGCTGGAATTTCGGAAAGCTGTGCCAAATCCCAGGGGTTGGTGTAAACGGCCGGGTGCGCCGATAATTCGCGGAACGGCGCTGGCAAGGCGGGCGCAAGATTGCACGGCGTTACCAGCACCACCGAAGCACCTAAGGGAGCGCCCGAAGACAGCGTCAGGCGCCAGCCTGCACCTTGTTTGGCAAGGCTGGTCGCCATGTTGCTGATATGGGTAATGGTGGAATGGGAAGGGTTTTCGGCGCGGTGGATATCCAGCTCAGACGAAACATAGGCGCCAAAATCAGCGCGCCGGGCAAACACGCGTCCATCGGCGGCTACGGATTCCGGGTCGGCTGCTTGGGCGCCGCTTGAGCCATGCCACTCG
>JABHAA010000010.1 GCA_018674495.1 Rhodospirillaceae bacterium
CGGTGTCCCGAAGGCGCAATTCGGACTATATTTGAAGGAGTGCGAGTGGCGTTTTAACAACAGTGACCCGTCAGCCCAATTATTGGCGATAAGACAATGGGTTAAACGTTATCTAAGGTAGTTATCTGGGTCAGCCCCATTATAAATTAGTGATTTCTCGATTTCCAGCCGACAGCGCAATATTGGTCGAAGAAGATCAAACTTCATTGAACGTCGAATTCCTCGAGCGTGTTTTCATGAAAAGCGCCACATCATATAAAGCCGCACATTACGAAGACACATCATTTGAAGCTGGATTTTGGAAAGGAAGAGCTATTGATAAACAAATTGGTGGTTCGGAGGTCAGACTTTCCAATTATTGGATATCAGAATTTTTGAAGTCAGATTTTCGAACGACTTCTGCATTAGGAACTCGGCGGTTAGGCGTTGCGCTTCGCGAAGCAGCAAGAAAGTCATCAGATTTAAGCGTCAAGAGTGAGATTGCTGCTGTTGTTACTCTTGCGAGCGGTTTGAATGGAGAAAGTTTTAGCATTGATCAATTCCAGGATCGATTCGGATTATCGGACGCAGCGAAGAACGCTATTCGAAATGAATTAACCGACCCACGACTTTCCAGTGAACAATTCGAATTCAATTTAGAAGAATTCAAACTGCAGGTTCCATACCGGAGCGTTGAGTTGGATACTGGAGTAGTGCTATCAGCCCACTCGGGGGAATTTGAAGAGGTGTTCAGTCGAGAAGTAATTGATGATGCAGGCCAAATCGTGCGATTTTCGACTGAAGGCAAAGTAATCACTGAGAAACTTGGAAAAGCTAAATGATTGGGCTTGAAAAAAAATATAGCGAAAAATTCGATTGGGTTCTTCAATCACTCGCTTCAAATTTGGAATCGCATACACAAGGTTTATTTGCAAATGAGCCACGCATTGATCGTATATCTGCCCGGGCAAAATCTGTAGAACGATTTATTGGTAAGGCCAATACAAGAAATAGTGATGGCTCACCAAAATACTCAGATCCTCTACGCCAAATTCAAGATCAAATCGGCGCACGAATCATTACATTTTACCGCTCGGATATTGATAGAGTTTCAAATGTCGTCGAGCGTTACTTTAAGCCAATTGAGACACAAGAGATTGTACCGGATTCGGAGTGGAAATTCGGGTACTTTGGAAAGCACTATATATTGTTTATACCATCCGACGTTATCGATCCAAATTGGGAAAAAGAACTCATTCCAGAATTTTTTGAGCTTCAAGTGAAAACACTATTCGAGCATGCTTGGTCCGAGGCAAACCATGACCTTAGCTATAAACCCGAAATTGCCCCGCTTGAAGGAGATGAACTCCGACAATTAGCATTCACATCTGCTCAAGCCTGGGGTGCCGACAATATATTCGATAAACTTTTTCGAAAAAATCAAAACTAAACCACAGCAACTCAAGGGGTTAGGTCTAGAAACCAGGACGGGGAATACGCACCCAGATGGGCATATGGTCGCTGACCGAATGTTCGAAATTCTTGGCGAAGGCGGCTTTTTCGTCTTTTGCCATCGCGATGAAACTTTTTTTCTTGAGTGCCTCGGTAAACAGCTCGGCAAAGTCGAATACGCCGTAATTGAAACCATCCTCTTCGCCACCCTTGATTTTATTGGCCGCGCCGACTTTGGGCAGCTTGCCCTCATTTTTTCCCAGAAAAAATCCAATCTGATCGAAGGTCTGATTGTGCCGCGCGTTGGTGAGAACGGGCTTGCCGGTGCTGGGATGTTTGCCCAGAAACGGAAAATAGATACGAGGCGAAGACTGATCGCCAAAGGCTTCGTCTTTGAGATCGCCCATGTACCGGCTCACCCGACCGTGGTCAGTATCAAAATTGTTCATATCCATATTAAGATCGCCCAGCAAAATAAAATTGGGCGCCACCATGTTTTCTTCGGCCTTGAGCCGCATGGCCATCCAGCGCGCCAGCTCCCGAAATTCGGCTCTCCGCTCTTTCATGGCTCCGTATATCAAATGCGCGTTGACCGCGACAAAAGAGATCGGCTTGGCGGTCCCGGCACCTAAGATATCAAACGCTGCCACGTGCGGCGTCCGGGTAAATGTGAGAAATGCCGGTAACACCAGCGACGGTTTCGAGCCTTTGTTTGTTTGCGCGTATTTTTTCAGCTTGGCCTCGTAATCGCTCCAGGTTTTTCGGAATTCCGCCTCGTTTTCCTCAAACATCTGGATCACTCCGGAACGATCGACGGTCAGATCGGAGGCCATGTGGTTCCAACGCACGCGGCTTTTTCGATAGAGGAAGGCCATCCTCTCGCCCATGCCACGCTTACCCGGCGTCTTGCCGGTGACGTCGGACACAACGAGACCGAACTCTCCGGCGCTGGCAACACGCTCATCGACGCGATCCTTCAAGTAGTTAAGGCCAGCGGTATTATCCTGCACTTCCTGGATGGCGACCAGATCGCAGCGCGCGCAAAACCGCGCCATGAATTTGAGCTCGCGCTCGCGTCCCTTGAAACGGCTCAGTTTTCGGATATTGAACGAAGCAAGGACAACGGATTCCTCGCGCCCGCCATCCGGCATACCGTACGCGGCCGGATCTTTCGCCAATTTTTTTTCGATGTCGTCCCATTGATCCTGGGAAAATCGTCCCGCCATGTCACCCTCCTTGTCTCGCAACTGATTAGCATCGCTTGTTATTCACCTATGCTAGGAGTTTGGTAATATTTTTTCAACTATATGTTTAATATTTTAAGGGAGACAAACACAAAGGGTCAGGACTTGAAATCTACGGCGCACAGACTATTTAAGTATCAGCGCATGCGAGCGCTCGTGCTCTTGGAAAATGTGAATATGAATTTTTTATCCCGCGCCTGGCCGCAGCCAGTAGTCGTGGCAATTCGTGGTGCGCGGCGCGACGCAATCCGGTTGGGAAAGGCAAAAACCGTAACAAACCGTCATAAACCGTCACAAGCGTAAGGGGGGTGCGAAAGTATGTCGCAGCCTTGTGCCTATATTTGGGACGGCGTACCAGGGGTGGTGAGTTGGTCGGGCGGCGACCGATTACAGACAGGTGCTATTTAGGGCGCATTATTGACCTCGCGCAAGCAGCCTAAATCGGTTCCGGGCTGAGCTGCCCCTGGGGCTTTTCCCCATTCAGCACCCGTGCAACATTGGCAAGCACGTCTTCGCTTTCGCGGATCATAAATTCCGGGCGGCCGCCGGATATATGTGGCGTCCAGACAATAGTGTCGAGATCAAGAAGCGGGCAGTCTGCCGGTACCGGCTCGTACCGGTAGACATCAAGCGCCGCGCCGGCCAGATGGCCGCGCTTCAGATTGTCATACAGCGCCGCCTCATCGAGGATACCGCCGCGCGAGGTATTGATGATGTAGGCACCTGGTTTCATTTGGCCAAGAAACTCCGCGTCGATGTATTTTTCGGTCTCCGGCGAATAGGGGATATGAACGGTGACGAAGTCACATCGCTCCAACAATTCTTCGCGCGGCACATAGATAACACCGCCGAGATTTTCTTCTTCGGCCGGGGTAAGGCGGTTTCGCTTGTGATAGAAGACCGGCATTCCCATCGCGCGTAGGCGCTGGGCCGCAAGACCGGCGTTTTCGCCCATCCCAATGAACCCGATGGCATGCTCGGCAATGACTCGAATATCGCGAATCCCGGCCCAATTGAATTTGTTGCGCGGTGGATCAGTTGCAAATGTCGCGGGAAGGGCTGGATCCCGCCTCGCCAGCACCTGATTGTGTGCGGTGATGAGATTGCGGGCGAGCGCCATCACCAAGGCGACAATATTGTCGGCGGAAGACAGGCTCGAGAAGCGTTGCAGGTTCGCGACCGAAAGTCCGAGACGCCGGGCGGCGTCCAAATCAATATGACGCGCGACTGTGCCAAATTGCTGGATATGTTTGGCGCGCTCGGCGCACGCCTCCAGACGGGCCGCCGGCATCGGCGTTGTCTCGAGGATGATGACATCGGAATGCGGCAGGGCCGCGTCAAACTCGGCCTCATTTTGCGCCGTGGTGACCTGAATATTTTCTGGCAGGCCGAGGCGGCCAGCGAGCGAAGTCAGCCGATCAGCATGTTCGCCAAAGTCGGGCCCGAAGAAATAGGTCAATGCCTTCTCAGCGCCGGGTGTCAGACGCCGGAGCAAGGCCATCTCCATCAGCCGAAACAAGGTATCGTCTTCGGCGAAGACGACGTTGAGATTGTCTGGCATGGTCATTCAGTCACTCCCGGCGAGTTCGGCCATCACCTATATCCGTAATCATACTCCATCCCGCACCGCATTGGCGCCCGCGAGGCGACCAGAGGTAAACGCCCATCCAAGGTGATGGCCGTGCCCTTCGAGAAGAACGCCGCCCTGACCGGCGGAGCCGGCCGCATAGAGGCCGGGGATCGGCCCTCCGTCCCGGTGCAGGACGCGCAGATTTTCATCGACCTTGAGGCCACCTTCACTGAATACGATCCAGGATTGGACCGGGCCGAGGGCATAGAACGGCGGTTTCATCATGGCGGCGCGGTCGTCGCCCGCTGTGCGGGATGCATGGAACGCATCGACGGAACCCGCTAGCGCGTTCGAAGGGACGCCGATAGATTCTGCCAGCGCCTCCACGTTCGCGGCTTTGTGGACAACGTCCGGGCGCGTCTTTTCGTAGTCTGTCAGATCGGCATATCCGACGCCCGGCGCGGTTGAAATGAAATTGGGGTAGCTGCGAAACTGATCGGCAACTTCGGCCCCAAAGATGATCCAGGCAACTTTGCCTTCCTGGCTGCCAATATGATCTTGCGGCCGGTCCCGTTCGTCGCAAAAGCGATCACCGCTGGAATTGACGAGGATCGCGCCTTTGTCGAACAGCGAATGGGAAGGCGCCAGAAAGGTGGTCACAAAACCTAGCAAAAACGGCCGCATGACGGCACCCGGCAGAATCTTCATGGCCAGCAGAATGAGCTTAGCCAGGCCCCTCCAAGTCGGTAGCTTTGAGATGATACTCAGGCGCGGCGGCGCCAGAAAGCGAATCTCGGGCCCCCACGCAAGATCGCCATTGATGACTTCACCGCCAACCGCCTCGCCCATCCTTTGGCCGTCACCAGTACTGAGCGGATTGACGCCGGCGATGTCGAGTAACGGACCGGTCATGTATTTGGATTTGTAGGCATGATCGGCAGCGCTAAAATCGCCCGACGCCAGGATGACGGCACGGCGCACCATGATGCGTTCGCCGCCCGCCAGTTCAACACCCGTAACCCTGCCGTCCTCAGTAATCAGCCTTTGGGCATTGGCGCCAGTTCGCATGACGGCGTGCTTGTTCCTAGCGGCTTTTTCGAGCTGCCGGATGAAGCCTTTGGAATGGGGAATGATGGCATGCATGCGCGGGACGCGGTGCGGCGGCTCGGGCAAGGGTCCGGTAAAGACGATGCCCAGCTTTTCAAGGATATCGACGGTCTCACAGGCATTGTCGACCAGCAGACGGCGCAGTTTCAGATTGTCTCGCTCCGCCCGGGATCCAGCAATCTTCGCCATATCCTCGAAGTGGGCATCCGCATTGTCGGTGATGTCCGCTTCCCGTTGCAGCCGCGTACCCGTCGCCGTAAGCGTTCCCACCGATAGCGCGGTCGTCCCGCCAAGCTCGGCGCCCTTTTCCAGTACAATAACCGATGCGCCGTTCATGGCGGCTGCATAGGCGGCCATCAGCCCGGCCCCGCCGCCGCCAACCACGACAATATCGTATTCGCGCGCCTCTTCCGTCATTGGCGGCTCAAATGTTCATTTCAGAGAATGCGGCTTCCGCCTCGATCACCCCGCGGCGCCCGACGGGGGCACCGCAATAGGCGATGTTTTGCAAAATGATTTCTTTGATATCATCCTTGCCGAGACCATTGTTGAAGCCGGCTTTGACGTGCAGGCGAAACTCTTCCCAGCGCCCGAGCGCCATCATAACCGACAGCACCATGCACGAGCGGGTCTTGAGATCGAGGCCGGGCCGGTTCCAGATTGAGCCCCAGACTTCTCTCAGCATGTAATCCTGTATCTCACCGTTAAAATCGTTTCGAGAAGCACGCGCTGCCTCGGCACTTGCTTCACCGAGCACTTTTGTCCGCATCTCCAATCCCGCTGCTTGGCGTTCTTCATCGGTCATCGGCGCCTCTCCTTTACTTGGCTTTAAGAACGACGGTCCCCAAATCCTGATCAGCATCGGTTACAACATCCGCATTGAAATCTTCGTAGCCATCCATTCTGATCTCGACCCGGTATTTCCTGCCCTGCTTCAAACCCATTAACCAGAAATCGCCGAAGGCATCTGAAAGGACGCCGACCGATCCATCCCCAGCCAGATCAACCGCCGTGACCGATACGCCCTCGATCACCTCGTCGCCGTCGATCACCTGACCGGCGATCCACGGTTTTGGCAGGCCGTTCCAATAGACCCTCGGCTCGGCGCCGGCTTCAGCAAGGTAGGTTTCAAGCTGGCTGGTGTCTTTCACCTCGCCAAAGGTGATGGCCTCGTGGGGACAGACATCGACGCATCTTGGCTCCAGGCCCTCATCAACCCGGTGGGCGCAGCCGGTGCATTTCTGCGCAATGCCAAGATCGTCATTCATGAATATGACGCCGTAGGGGCAAGCATCCAGGCAGAGATCACAACCGGTGCACGGAACCGGGTCAATCCAGACCAGCCCATCATCCCGGGTCTTAATGGCCGCTTCCGGGCAAACCGTGATGCAGGGTGCGTTTTCGCAGTTCTGGCAGTGAACCGGCAGATAGCTCATGCGCACCCTAGGTATCCGGCCCCGTTCCAGTGGCCGGATATTCATCCAGAACTGTCCCGTGTCCGGTTGCGGTTTGCTCCAAGGCTCGTAAGAGCTGCCCACATGCTCGTCCTTGCATGCAATGCTGCACAACATACAGCCGGTGCATTTATCCACGTCGATCAGGAATGTCTTGTTATCCATTTTATTATCCATGGGACACCGTCGCCCCTTCGCCGACACCCGTGCTCGCCACGATTTCCGCCGGGTCCACCTTGACGATTTCAGCTAAGTATCCGCTGACATTCATTTCCGGTACTTTGATCTCCTCTCCCTCGCCGTATTTTTCTTTGGGGCTCGGGGCGATCAAGTTGATGCAGCCGCCCCGGTCGACCAGCCGGTTATGGAGGGTTGCCAGGTCCATCTTGGCGCCATGATCGACCGACACTGCACCGGCAATAATGCGTTCCGTCACCACCGCGCCGCAGAGCACGCTGCCACGATCATTGTGCACCATGACGATATCGCCGCCTTTGATCCCCCTGGCGGCGGCATCGGCAGGGTTGATCCAGCAGGGCTCGTAGAGATATCCATCCGGCCCCCGGACCTTGGCAATCTCCCTGATCCAATCCACATCGTCGCCTTGGACGTGGAACCGGAAGCGCGAATGATTGGACATGACGCTCAAGGGGTATTCCTCTGACTTGGGCCCGCCCTGCTGTTCGGCGTGGGTCATCCATTTGGCCAATGGCGGGCGCTCGGTATTATCGGGATCGCGCTCGGCAATCATCGAGGACACAAACTCGATCTTCCCCGATGGCGTATCCAGCCCGCCGCCTGATTTCCAGAACCAGTGCATACCGCCGTCTTTTTCTCCGTAGCCATGCTCTTTTTTGATATCCACCCATTCTTCCCATGTCGGGCAATCATAGACGAAGTATTTTCGCTTCTTGAATTCTTCCCAATCGATCCCATGCTTGGTTGCCGCCAGGGTTTTTTCATAAGCCGCTTGCAGCCATTCCTCGACCGGGGGAAACGCTTCATCCAATCCCAGCCGCTGGCCGATCATCCTGTGGATTTCAAAATCGCTTTTGGATTCGCCTACCGGCTCGACCGCCTGGTCCTGATAGAACATGGCCAGGATATCGCTGCGCTGCACCGTGATCAGATCTTCGTGCTCGTAACTGGTCTGGGCCGGCAGGATTAAATCAGAATAGGGAATATCATTTTCGAGCCAGGGGTGAACGCCAACGACGAATTCTATTTTTGGGTTTTGCAGCGCCTCCAGCCAATCCCAGCCATGGCCCCAGCTTCCCGGCTGACTGCCGTTTTCGTTCCATACCATGCGAATGCCGGGATGATCGCTGTCGGGCGGGAAATGGTATTGCTCAAACTGGTCCTCGGTCTTGGCCAAGGCTGCGGTGGTGCCGCGCCATTCGACGGATGAGCATTGGATCGCCTCGGCAGCCAGGGTCCGAGGGACGAATATGGGCGAGATTGGACCTTTTCCGATGGCGTATTCGATCATCGGATTCATGGCGACGCCTTTGAAATCCACGTCCGGATAGCGCGGCACCTGGGCAAGGTCTTTTTTGTAGAACGACGGCGCCCCGGTTCGAAGAAACTGGCGACCAGGACGGCCTATGCCCTGCATGGCCAGCACATAGGCTTCCAGCCGCGTCGCCAGGTGCGACAAGGTGCCGCGAACCTTGGCCCCGCCAAAATAGACCGATAGCGAGGTCTTCTTGGCTGCCCATTCGCGGGCCAGTGCGCGGATGGTGTGCGCCGGCACGCCGGTAATTTCCGCAGCCCAGGCCGGCGTTTTCTCCACGCCGTCATCTTTGCCCAGCACATGGCTTTTGAATTCATCGAAGCCAGTTGTGTGCGATGCGATATAGTCCTTGTCGTAGGTTCCCTCGGCAATCCAGGTATGGGCGACGCCGAAATAAAGTGCCGCGTCCGTATTCGGCTTTAGGGGTATCCATTTGTCCGCGTGCACTGCGGCGGCATAGTTGAGGTCCGGCGAAATGGCGATGATCTTGATGCCGGCCCGCTTCAGCCATTTCGGCATCTCCAAGGCCGACGATCCCGACATGCCAAGCCCGGTTGCCTCTGGATCGTTGCCCGAGAAAATTACCATTTCGGCGCTCTCAAGCACGTCGTCCCAGACTGCGTCCTGGTAGGGCTCGCCCAAGGTGTGATCAAACCCCCAGACATGCTTGGCGCCCCAGTAATAGCCTTCCCAGCTATCCGGGTTGCGCACCTGCTGGGTCCACCATCCCCATCCAAGATGTTCGCGGATCATATCGAACAGATAGTGCCCCCAGAAATGCAGGGACTGCATGTAACCGCTATGGCCGTGCCCGTCGGCCTGAACCAGAACAGGTTCCATCGAGCCGTATTTCTCATGAATTTGCTTTATCTGACCGGTAACAATATCGAGCGCCTGGTCCCAGCTGATCCGGGAATAGCCGCTCTTGCCCCGATTCTCCGGGTTCGGGTTGTCCGGCGACCAGTCGTTCCGAAGCAACGGATATTTGACCCGCGTTCCGGCATCAAGGCGCCGTTTGGCCGCGAACGCCAGGGGCATCTGCACTTCTTTGCGTGGCCGCGTGAAGCTGCCCCGGGAGGTTTTAATCTCATAGAGCCGGACGTCATCGGGAATATAGAAGGGCAGCGAGCGGACGATCTCGCCGTCCTCCACATGACACTCCAGGGGAAAGTTTGACCGCGCCAAGCCGCTCGCCGGGTGGGCAACATAGACAACCTTATGCTTTTCGTCAGACATTCATCTCTCCAAGATTTAGCGGGATACCGGTATCAAAGGTCGGTCAGAACCCCATCATCGATGGCGCGGCGAACGCGCGCCGATTCCGATTTTTTATCGACACGCGGCGCGCGCGTCTTGGCGTAGGTATGTTTTTCCGTCAGGCGGCCATCTTCAAAGTGCAGGATATCGAGCCCGCGCCAGCCGCCGGCGCGGGTCTCTTCCTCGAAGGTCAGCAGCCAGCTGATCAGCGCCTTGCCGCTTCCCTGCCCCGGCCTGGCATCGACAAACATATCTTCGGTGTGAAACCGCATGCGCCCAAAATCACCCCGGAACTGGGGGATGAAGGCTTCGCGGATAGCCGCTTGGCCTTGATGCCGACCGCCATGGAACTCGTCATAAATTGCGTCATCGGCGAAATAGGACATTACCTCGTCGATATCTTCCCGGTTGAACGCTTCGGTGAAATCGATCACCAGCTTTTCCAGCGCCGCGCGGTTGGTCGTATCATCCCCCATTCATAACCTCATCCCTTGGCGGGTTCGCCGTCCCCCACATAGGTAAGTTGATCCCGGATTTTCAGTTCCAGCAAGATATTTTCCTCTTCCGATTCATCGCACAACATGGAGCGGTGGGAAATACCCTTGGGGATCAGGATCATTTCGCCGGCGTGCAAGGTTTCCGTTCCCATCTCGGTTTCCCAGCGCAAGGCGCCACGGACACAAAAGATAACTTCGTTGTAATCCACATTGCGGTGCCAAAAGCCCATATCTTCGAGGCTGCGTTTGGATAGATCGATCTTGACGCCGTCCGCATCGAACATGCGCAGCGGCGCCCCATCCGCCTTGTTGTAGTTTTCCGGGCGGAACTTGGGATCAAAAAAATCCACCTTTTTGAACATGTCCTGGCCGCTGGTAACGCCCAGATTTTCGACGGGCGGTGCGGATTGTTCCAAGGTCACGTTGGTGCCGTGGATGGTGATAACCTCGCGGTATGGTTTGCTAGGCATTTTCGGGGTAGCTCCTCTCATAAAATTTGTGCCCGTCATTTATGGCATAAACGGGGATCGCTGGAATTGACGCGGGTTATGTTTGACGGACCATGTTCCGTCCGCAATATTCCCAACTGATTTCAGCGTAAATTCAGCGGCTTAGAATGGATCGAGGAGCGGCCAGAGTGGCGGAAACAGGCGATATACACGCTCAGCGGAGGGCGACGGCATTCGGCGATCTGCGCGGCTGGATTGATGCGCTAAAGCGCGAGAGCGAGTTGCGCGAGATCGATGCCGAAGTGGATTGGGATGTAGAGATCGGCTCGATCATCCGCATGACCCAGGGGACCGGCGCCAGCCCGGCTTTCTTATTCAACAATATCAAGGACTATAACGAACCGGGCGCGCTGTCGTCGCAGATATTCACCGGCGGCCAGGGCAGCTATTCGCGCCTGGCTATGATGTTCGGTTTGCCGGCCGACACCCATCCAAGGGAAATGGTTAAAATCTGCCGCACCATCTTTAACGAGCGGGTAGAGCCGGTTGTGGTCAAGGATGGCCCGGTGAAGGAAAACATCCTCACTGGCGATGATATCGATCTTTTGAAATTTCCGGTACCCAAGTGGAATAGGCTGGATGGCGGGCGCTATATCCTGACCTATGCGGGCTGCGTCACCAAGGATCCGGACACCGGGGTCCACAATGTGGGCATCTATCGGGGCATGGTCTCGGAGCGGGACAAAATTCCCGTCCTTCTTTGGCGCGCCCAGCATTGGGGCGAACATTACAGCAAGAACGCCGAACGCGGCTCCGAAATGCCGGTTGCCTATGTCATCGGCTGGGAGCCGTCTTTGGGCTTCACCGGCGGCGCGCCTATCCAGCGCGGTGTTTCCGAATA
Source organism: Rhodospirillaceae bacterium (assembly GCA_018674495.1). GTDB lineage: Bacteria > Pseudomonadota > Alphaproteobacteria > Rhodospirillales > UBA2165. The sequence goes on from JABHAA010000010.1 coordinate 11,424, forward strand.
CGATATTATGGGCGCTATTCGCGGCGCACCGGTGGAACTGATCGAATGCGAAACCGTTCCCCTGATGGTGCCGGCGTCCGCCGAGATTGTCATCGAAGGTTATATCTCCTCCGATCCGGATACTTTCACCGATGAAGGCCCCTATGCGGAGTTCACCGGATTTTACGCTCCCGGCGGGACTAAGAAACACACCACGCGGGTGACCTGTATCACGCACCGCAACAAGCCCATATTTCGCGGCGCCATCGAAGGCACGCTGCCCGGCAGCTTTACCGAGAACGCGGTAATGAGTTCCGTGCAGCGGACGGCGACTGCCTGGAACGCGTTGGAATCGGCCGGCGTTCCGGGTATCACGGATGTCTGGGGCGCGCCGATCCATGCCGGGGTTAACCTCACGGTGCAGATACACCAGACCTACCGCAACCAAGCCAAGCAGGTGGCCGCTGCCCTCTGGGGCGATTCCGCATCGCACGTGCGCTACAAGCATGTCACGGTGGTCGATGAGGATATCGATATTCACGATTACGCGGCCATCGATTGGGCGGTTGCCTTTCGCGTCAATGCCGGCGAAGACGATGTTATCATCTATCCCGCCAACTGGGGCGCCGGGCTCGATCCTTCGACGCGCAAGCGCGATGCCAATGTGCACCAATTCGGGACCGGCAAATGGAACCGGGTTTTGACCGACGCGACCATCAATCTGGATTACGAGCCGGGCGACGACGGCAATCGCTATCCGCCATCGGTGCGCCTCTCGGAAGAAGACAGCGCCGCCGTCTTGGCGCGCTTTAAGGAATTGGGCCTCGGCGATTAGCCGGGCACGGAAATATTTAGGAATCAACTCAGGAGTAGAAAACGTGGATAGTACGACCGAAATTTCAAACCGTCTGGTGCCGAGGGCATTCGGCGATTTGCGCGGCTGGATTGATGCCCTCAGGATCGAAGGCGAGTTGCACGAAATCGAGGCCGAGGTAGACTGGGACTGTGAGCTGGGCACCATCGCGCGCCGCGCTTTTGGCAACGGCGACGGACCGGCGCTTTTGTTTGACAATATCGAAGGTTATGGCCCAGACGACGATGTCTGGTGCCGCAAGGTCTTTACCGGCGGCATGTCAAATTACTCCCGCGTGGCCATGACGCTGGGCCTGCCAAAAGATGCGCCGGTCCGCGATATGGTTCAGGCGGTCCGCCATTATCTGAACCAGCAGGTTGCTCCGGTGGAAGTGGAGACCGGCAAGGTCAAAGAAAACATCCACCTGGGCGACGATATCGATCTCTATAAAATCCCGGTTCCGCGCTGGCACCGGGAAGACGGCGGGCGCTATATCAATACCTATCAGGCGACGATAACCATGGACCCCGATACCGGCGTCCATAATGTCGGCCTTTACCGGGGCATGCTGGGCGAGAAGAAAAACACGCTTCCGGTGCTTCTGTGGCGGGCACAGCATTGGGGCATACATTTCGAAAAATGGCGCCAGAAGGGCATGAAAATGCCGGTCGCTCATGTCTATGGATGGGAGCCGTCCATGAGTTTTTGCGCATCTGCGCCGGTTCCGACAGGCGTCTGCGAATATGATGTGATGGGCGCCATGCGCGGCGAGCCGGTGCCGCTGGTCAAATGCGAGACCAACGATCTTTGGGTTCCCGCCGACGCCGAAATGGTGATCGAGGGCTTTATCGACGACGATCCGACCACCTTCGAAATGGAGGGCCCGTTCGGCGAGTACACAGGCTATTTCGGCGGTGATCAGGGACCGAAGCATGTTACCCAAGTGACTTGCGTCACCCACCGGGACGACCCGATCCACCGGGGTACATTGGAAGGCACATTGCCGAAGATGCTCAACGAAAATTCGGTAACGAGCTCGGTGCAGCGCGCCGGCATCGCCTGGAACGTGTTGGAGCGTGCCGGCGTGCCGGGCATTACCGACGTGCATTGCCCGGCGGCCAACAACGGCACCACGCTGATGATCCAGATACACCAGACCTATCGCGGCCAAGCCAAACAGGCGGCGGCGGCAATCTGGGGCTCCAACTCGGCGCATTTGCGCTACAAAAACATCTGGGTGGTGGATGAAGATATCGACATCCACGATTACGGCGCCCTCGATTGGGCTTTGGCCTACCGCGTTAACGCCGCCGAGGATGACATTATCTTCTTTCCGTCTACATTCGGCTCGCTCCTTGATCCGTCGACGCGGCTCGCCGACCGGGACCCGATGCTCTACGGCACCGGCAAATGGACCCGTATGCTGATCGACGCCACGGTCAATCTGGATTTCGATCCCGAAGAGCAATATGGCGGCAACCGCTATCCTTCGATGGTCATCCCCCATGACCAGGACCAGGAAAAGGTCGATCGCCGCTGGGAAGAATACGGCTTCAAGCCGGACAAGTAAGGCCCATTGAGGAACCCAGCCATGCAAGAATCGGAACTGGCTTATCCTTTCCAATCGATCCGCGCCGTGCTCAACGAGAATTTGGGCCGGTTTCCAGACAAGACCGCGCTTTATGATCTGGATCAGGATAAATCGGCGAGCTATGCCCAGCTGCACGAGGTCGCCAATCGCACCGCGAGATATTTGCAGAAGCTTGGCATAGAAAAGGGTGACCGCGTCGCCCTGCTCGCCGATGAAAATTTGGAAAAACTGCTGATCTGGATGGGCATCTGGCGCCTTGGCGCGGTGGTCTGCCCGCTGAATATCGAGATCAACGCCGGCCATATCTGCGAACTTTTGCAGACTATCGAGCCCAAGTTGACCTTGTGGCACTCAGACATCGATGGCCCGGCGATGACCGAAGGCGTCGGCGGCATCGTTATGCGTTTCGACGGCTGGGATGCCGGTTATAGCGCGAACGATGGGGAAGAGTTTTTCAGCCAATTGGCATCGGTCGATGCGGCGCCCGAGGTGGAAACAGAAAACGGCGCGGAAGATATTTCCTGCATCTTTTGCACCTCGGGCACCACGTCGAAGCCCAAAAGCGTCGTCTACAATCACATGGCCTATTGGCTGAACGGTCTCAACACCATTGATTTTCTGGGTCTGACTTCAGACGACCGGACCCTCGAATATCGCTCCTTCGGCTGGAATTCGGCGCAAGTTCTGAGCCTCATGCCCTGGATCGTTACCGGGCTTTCCATGCATTTCGCCAAACGCTTTTCCCACAGCCGTTTCTTCGATTGGATCAAGGCCCACGACATTACCTTTGCCGCCGGCGTGCCGACGGTGGTCAACATGCTGCTCAACGAGCCGCTGGGTATTTCCGCCGACGATATTCCCAGCCTTAGGCGCATGACCTGTTCGACCGCGCCCCTGTCGCCGGAGCAATGGCAGAAGTTCGAGACCATGTACGGCGTCACATTGTTGCAGCTTTACGGCATGTCCGAAGCCGGCTGGATTTGCGGCAACCGGCATAATCGCCGGCGCATGGGAACCGTCGGGCCGCCAGCCAAGCATCAACAATTCCAGATCGTCGATGGTGATGGTAACCCCTGCCCGCCCGATGCCGAGGGCGAGGTGACGGTGGGCGGGCCGCAAACTGCTATTTTTGTTATTACCCCGGAAGGCGACTGGGAGGACCAACGGGCAGCGCCCATGCGCACCGGCGATCTGGCTATCATGGACGAAGACGGGTTCGTCACCGTGACCGGTCGCACTAAGGATTTGATTATTCGCGGCGGCGTCAATATCGCGCCGCTGGAAATCGACAACGTCCTGCTGAAGTCGGAGAAGATCAGCGAGGCTGGCACGATTGGCGTTCCCGACGATATCTATGGCGAGGAAGTCGTCTGCTATGTTGTGGCGAAACCAGGCCAAGCCCTGAGCGAGGATGAAGTTCTGGCTCACTGCGCCGGGATATTGCCCGAATTCAAATGCCCGAAGCACGCGACTATCGTCAAGGAATTGCCCAAAAGCGATCGCGGGAAAATTCGCCGCGACGATTTGAAAGACATGTGGGCTGAAGAGCGCGGCAAATAAGAAAAATACAAGGCTCACTTGGCCGCTGGTTGGATTTCCATTTCCCTAAGTGTGCGCCGGTCGATCTTCATCAGGGTGGTGCGCGGCAAATCATCGACAAAAATAATTTCTCCAGGGACTTTATAACCGCCGAGCGCGCGGACCCGCGCTTTTAGATCACCCGCCGTCTCGTCGCTTCCCGCATGGCCTTGGCGCATGACAACAAATGCCTTCGACACGGTCATTCCGTCATTGTCTTCTGCTGGGATAACGGCGGCTTCCAAGACGCCCGGATGTTCGGTGATCGCCGCCTCCACTTCGATGGGCGAGACCCAAAGGCCCTTCACCTTGAAAATGTCGTCGCTGCGCCCGGCGAACCAGAAAAAGCCATCCTCGTCGAACAACAGCGTATCGCCGGTGCGCGTCCAGGGCCCGATGAAGGTGTCCCGGGATTTATCGTACTTGCGCCAATAAAAGAAACAGGCGGTCGGGCTGCGAACCCAACATTCACCGCTGACATTAGGCTCGGTGATCTCGTTGCCGTCATCATCCATCAGCTTGACGCCGACGCCGAATACCGGCTTTCCAAGGCTGCCGCGTTTGAAATCCTTAAGCCGGTTGGCGATCCATTCGTAGGTGACTTCGGATGAGCCGATGGAATCCAGGATTTCTAGCCCGAACAGGCTATCGAAGCGCTCGAACACTTCCGGCGGCATTTTTTCCGACGCGCTGACCACCAAAGACACCGAACGCATATCCGGCGCCTGGTCGCTGTCTTCTGCGTAAGCCGTCATGTTCTTGATGATCGTCGGCACGGTGATCAGTTTGGTCACTTTTTCGGCCGCGACGATTGCGAAGACATTGACCGGCGTTGGCGGTAGGCGGCTGATGACGCTTTTGGCGCCCCAATAAAGCGGGATCAATATGCCGGGCCAAAGGCCGTGGGTGAAATAGGCCTTCGACGTTGCGTGCACGATATCGTCCGGGCCGTATTCCCAAAAAGCGCCGTGCCGTTCGGGAACGACGGTGAAGTCGTGGGCGAGATGGGTGATGCCCTTGGCCGCGCCCGTGGTACCGCCGGAATAAAACATGTAGGCGACATCGTTGCGGTGACGAAGAACGGGTTCGAAGCTGTCCGCCTGGCCATCAATGAGCGCATCGTAGCTGACGGCGTCATCCCATTCTTCTGCGCCATTGCCCCGGACGATCAGGTTGGTGAGGCTGGCCGGCAATTCACCGGTAATTTCGCGCAATTTTTCCAACTGTTCTTCGTCGATGAACATTACCTGGGCCGCCGTATCATCGATGAAGTAGAGAAGGTTGGGCGCCTTATACAGATCGGAAACAACCACCGGCACGATCCCGGCGCGCAACGAGCCGAGCCAGACCGCTACATATTCGATGCTGTTGGTGCCGAACATAAGCAACCGCTCGCCAGGGCGCATTCCGGCGGCGCGCAGCCCTTGGGCCGCCCGGCAGGAAGCGGCCAAAAGGCTGGCGTAGCTGTAGGACTGATCATCGATGACCAGGGCGATCTTTTTCTCGGTAGGCGTTCCGAGGTGCTTGTCGAGCAGATAGGTGGTGGGATTGAAATATTCCGGCGGCTCCGGATCCCGCCACGCGTTCCAGTCGTCGCCATAGATCAAATTTTTGTAATCGGCGTTCATTTTATTCGGCAGCCTCCCCCGCTTCAGCGCCAGCATAAATGATCTTTGTTCCTTTACAATTGTCTTGGTGTTGGGAACTATCCGGTGCTGAATGAGGAGACGATCTGTGCAAACCGCTATCCCTTGCGTCATCATGCGCGGCGGCACATCCCGGGGGCCCTATATCCAGCTCTCTGATTTGCCCGAAGACCGCGAAACCCTCGCCAAGGTATTGCTGGCGGTGATGGGATCGCCCCACGAACGCCAAGTGGACGGCATCGGCGGCGCCCAATGGCTGACCAGCAAGGTCGCCATGGTCGGGCCATCGAGCCGCGATGACGCCGATGTGGATTATCTGTTCGGCCAGGTGCTGGTTGACCGGGATTTTGTCGATTTCGCGCCCAATTGCGGCAATATGACTTCGGGCGTCGGGCCGTTCGCCATCGAAGCGGGAATGATCCAGGCGGGTGACGTAGAAACAACCATCCGTATCCACAACGTCAACACCGGCGCCATCATCGACGCCACCGTGCAGACGCCAGGCGGCGGCGTTGAATATGAAGGCGATACGGCCATCGACGGCGCCCCCGGTACGGCGGCGCCGATCATGCTCTATTTCTCGCGCATGGTAGGATCGATCACGGACAAATTACTGCCCACCGGGCAGGCCATCGACACCATCGGCGGTATCCAGGTTTCCTGCGTCGATGTGGCCATACCGATGATTATCGTCCGAGCGGCAGACATGGGGAAAACCGGTTACGAATCCAAGGCGGAACTGGACGCCGATAAAGATTTCCTCACCCGCCTGGAGGCGATGCGCATCGAAGCCTCCGAAGCCATGGGCATGGGCGACCCGACGGGCCGCGTGGTGCCCAAATTCTGCATCATTTCCGAGCCCCGGTCCGGCGGCAACATCAACGCCCGCTATTTCGTGCCCCAGGAATGCCACGCCACCTTCCCCCTAGTCGGCGGCATGTGCCTGGCGGCGGCCAGCGTCATATCGGGTACACTTGTGGACGGCATTGGGATCGTGTCCGATGTGCCAAGGCAAACCATCGCAATCGAGCATGCGGTGGGCCGCCTGGAAACCATCATCGAATGCGACGGCATTGGCGCGGCCCCCGACATAAAGCGCGTCGGCTTCGTGCGCACAGCGCGCCGCATCATGCAGGGTGAAGTGCTGATCCCGGCCAGCATATGGGCCGGCGCTTAATTTATGATGCCGTGTTCTTTCAGGAAACTGGTGAGGGCGGCGACGCATTCCACCGGCTTTTCGATTTGCAGCAAATGCCCAGTCCCCGGAATGGCCTCATAGGTATATCCGTTTTCCATGCATAACGCCTGATTGGCGGGCCCCGTCGCCGGCACATATTTCATTTCCGGGTCCGAGCCGATCAGTTTCACAGGCCCCCCATAGGCGCTGGCGGTTGGCCACAGATGCAGCGTCATCGCCGCCAGATAAATGCTGGCTTCCAATTCCCGTTGGCAGCTCAGAACCCAATCGCCGCCATCGCTCTCTTGGCGGAGAACCGCGTTGGCCATAAGGGCGTGCGCGCCTTCGACCCAGCCGCGCCCGCCCTTGGCATAGTTGTCGGCCAGCTCGGCCGGATCGGAAAAACGGTTTTGGCGGGTCATCGCCCAGTCCACCAATTTCCGCTCGAAGGCGCACATGGGCTCAAAATGTTCGTGCCCCGGCAACGGCACATTGGGTGGATCGTAAAGCGCCAATGCGTCCCAGCGCCAGCCAATCTCGGTAGCATGCTTCATGGCCGCGCGCGCCGACATGGAATGAAAGATGCCGACATTGGTCTTCGCACCCAATTTTTCATTCACACCGTCAAAAATGGTATCCAGATCCTGAGCCATCTGCGCGTAATGATGGCCGTCGGCGCCAGTGGGCGTGTTCATGCCATGATTGCGCATGTCGAACAGGATCAGATCGAAACCCTCCGTCAGCAATTGCCAAAATGGCAGATAACCATCAATGGCGAACCCATTGCCGTGACTGATGAACAGCCGCACGCCATCGGAGTTTCCGTGTCGGCGGATGTGGATGATTGCGCCGTCGGTCATGGTTAGATCAAACGTCTGGTGCGGGCTCGGCGGAGCTTGGAGCATGCGATTCCCTAGTGAAATTGGAAGGATATTGCGGAACGCAAATGCTAATGCACGCGTTTCCCCCCGGCAAGACACGTTGCTTTGGGCAATTGACCTTTCTAAGGGATATCCGTGAGTTTATACTGTGGCCAAATTCATCGGAAGGAAGCCCATATCATGTCCTATACATTGGAAGCATTTTGCGAAGACTGCCGCAACAGCGTGACCGCCGGCGAAGAAGGCCGGGTAGAAATTCAAGCGAATATGGAGAAGCTGCTTTCCGAAGAGGCGTTCATTGCCGAACATTTCGGCCCCGGCGCGGAAGCCAAAATTACGCCGCTTTATACCGATGACGAAAGCGGATTTCAGGTTCTGACCCACGTTTACAGTGAGGGAAAGGAATCACCACCACACGATCACGGCGATACCTGGGCCGTTTACGGACAGGCGGTCGCGCATACCGACATGACCGTCTGGCGGCGCACCGACGACGGATTCGACGAGACCCGCGCCGAGGTGGAACCGGAAAAAACCTACCGGCTGGACCCCGCCATGGCGGGCAAGTTTGAGCCTGGAGACATTCATTCCATCAAGTTTCCGGCGGGCGCAAGGTTCCTGCGCGTGACCGGGGCCGATCTAAACAAAGTCCCGACCCGCCGCTTCGACCCGAAGGCCAGTACGGTTGTCGAGGGCGCCGGTGTTTCCGGCGTAGTTCGCTAAGCGATCGTCATGACCGACACCAAAACGCTGAATGTAGGCCAACCGCTTGAGCGGACGGAGGATCTTCGCCTTCTGCGCGGTCGTGGCCGTTATGCGGACGATCTTCCGGTATCGCCCCGGACCCTCAACGCCGCCATCTTGAGATCGCCCCACGCACACGCCGAGATCGAAACAATCGATATCACCGAGGCAATGTCCATGCCCGGCGTGGCTGCGGTCATCACTGGCGAGGATGTGGCCCAACATTCCGATCCGTTCCTGGTGGCGCTGCGACAACCCTTGCACCAATGGCCGCTGGCGGTTGGGCGGGTGCGTTATGTGGGCGAGCCGGTGGCCGTCGTTATCGCCGATGACCGCTATCTCGCCGAGGATGCGGTGGATGCGCTGCAGGTATCCTACAAGCCATTGCCTTCGGTCATCGATCCCGAGGAAGCCGCCAGCGATGGCGCGCCCCTGGTCCACGAAGAGGCCGGCACCAATCTGGTTTCGGTGCGCGATTTCACCTATGGCGATCCCGATGCCGCATTCGCCGAGGCCGATCACACCTTCAAACTGACCACCCAGTTCCCGCGCCATTCCTATATGCCAATGGAGAACTTCGTGGTCGTCGCCGAATATAAGATCGAGGACGAATCCTACGACGTGCTATCTAATTTTCAAGGCCCCTACAGCACCCATCCGGTGATGTCGCGGGCTTTAAGGGTTCCCGGCTCGCGCCTCCGGCTGCGCACGCCGAGAGATTCCGGCGGCAGTTTCGGCATCAAGCTGGCGGTATTTCCCTATATTGTGCTGATGAGCGTCGCGTCGAAAATCACCGGTCGCCCGGTGCGGTGGGTCGAGGATCGCTACGAACATCTGACCGCCGCGAATTCCTGTCCGAACCGGGTCACCACATTGGAAGCGGCGGTGACCAAGGACGGCGTCATCACGGCGCTCAGGTTTGACCAGTTGGAAGATTATGGCGCTTTCTTGCGGGCGCCGATGCCGGGGCCTCTATACCGCATGCAGGGCGCCATCACCGGTGCCTACGCCATCGACAATGTGGCCATCACCAACAAGATCGTCGTTTCCAACAAGATGCCCGCCGGTCTGGTGCGCGGTTTCGGCGGCCCGCAGCTCTATTTCGCGTTGGAGCGGATGACCAACCATATCGCCGGCGAACTGGGCATGGATCATCTGGATTTGATCCGCAAAAATCTCATTCCGGCGGGATCGTTTCCCTACAAGGCCGCCGCCGGCTCGCTCTTGGATTCGGGCGATTACCAAAAGGCTATTGAAATCACCACCGGCGAAGGCCGGCTCGAAGATTTGATCAAACGCCGCGATGCGGCACGCGCGCAAGGTAAGCTTTACGGCATCGGTTACGCCGCCATCGTCGAGCCGGGCATGTCCAACATGGGGTACCTTTCAACCCTGTTGACCGCCGAAGCGCGGGAAAAATCAGGGCCCAAAAACGGCGCTATTTCCATGGCGACGGTCAATGTCGAGCCCATGGGAACGGTGTCCATCACCGCCGATTGCATGCCCCAGGGCCAAGGCCACGAAACCATATTGGCGCAAATCGTGTCCGACCAGTTGGGCCTTGCCCCCGAAGACATCACCGTCAATGTGGAACACGATACGCAAAAAGACCAATGGTCCATCGCGGCGGGCACCTATTCATGCCGCTTCACACCCGGGACCGCCGTCGCGGCCCAAATGGCGGCTGCACAGGTACGGGATAAATTGGCGAAGATCGCAGCCAAAAACCTTAATACACCCGCCGAAAACATCGAATTCACCGACGGCAAAATCCACGCAGCAGGCAATCCCGACAACGCCATATCGTTTGGCCGGGTGGCCGGTACGGCGCACTGGGCGCCGGCGGAACTACCCGATGGGATGGAAGCGGGGATACGCGAAACCGCAAGCTGGACGCCTCCCGAGTTGGAGGCGCCCAGCCCCGGTGATCACATCAATACCTCGCTCACCTATGGCTTTGTCTTCGATATGTGCGGCGTTGAGGTTGATCCGGTTACCGCCATGGTACGCATCGACCGGTACGTCACCATGCACGATGCCGGAAAGCTCCTGAACCCGCTGATCGCGGAAGGCCAAGTGCTGGGATCGTTCGCGCAAGGCATCGGCACGGCGCTCCATGAAGAATTTCTCTATGACGATGACGGCAATTTCCTGACCGGAACCTTCGCCGATTATCTGATCCCGACGGTGGCCGAGGTGCCGCGCCCGGAAATTCTGCACATGGCATCGCCGTCGCCCTTTACGCCGCTCGGCGCCAAGGGCATGGCCGAGGGTTGTTGCATGTCGACGCCGGTTTGCATCGCCAACGCGGTTTCCGATGCGCTCGGCGTGAACGTGGCGCAGCTGCCCATGTCGCCAAAACGGCTGCACGCGCTAATAGACGAGGACGAGCCGCCGCGTCCATCGGGGGCCGGCCAATGAAACCCAGTAATTTTGACTATTGCCGACCGGACAGCGTTGACGAAGCTTTGTCCCTGCTCAGCGAGTATGGCGACGATGCGCGCATCATCGCCGGCGGGCAATCGCTGATGGCCATGCTTAATCTGCGGCTGGCGGCGGCGGACGTGTTGATCGATATCGGGCGGCTGCAAGAATTGTCCGAGTGCCGCCAGGTAGGCGGATATTTGGAGGTCGGCGCCGCCGTCACCCAGGCCAAATTGTTAAATTATCCTGGCCTCGCCGAGATCCAACCGCTGCTCGCCAAGGCGCTGCCCAATGTGGGGCATTTTCAGACCCGCAACCGGGGGACGGTATGCGGCTCCATCGCCCACGCGGACCCCAGTTCCGAGATTCCCCTCTGCCTCGCGGCCCTCGAAGGCGAGGTGGTACTGCGTTCGGCATCGGGGACACGGACGCTAAGCGCCGCCGATTTCCAAACCGGCATGCTGGCGACCGCAATCGCACCCGGCGAGATGATCACCGCCGCCCGCTTTCCAGTTGCCGAACAGGGCGCCGGCTATGCCTTTGCCGAGGTCGCGCGCCGACGCGGTGATTTTGCCATTGTCGGGCTCGCGGCCATCGCCAGAAACGGCACATTGCGTCTCGGCGCGGGCGGTGTTGCCGGCAAACCGGCGATCCTCGAATGGCAGATCGAAGCGGGCCAACTTGATGATGCGCTCAATGGGTTCGCCTGGGAGATGGAGGGCGAGGATGATATCCACGCCACCGCCAAGTACCGGCGGCAAATTGTGCGCCAACTTGGCCGCAAAGTTTTGGAGGAGGCCAAGTCATGCTCAAGCTAGAAAAAGACACCCGCCACAAGGTGCGCTTCGTCCTTAACGGCAGCCCGGTTTCGGGCTGGGCCGATGCGCGCATGCTGCTTTCCGATTTTTTACGCCAAGAATTAGGCGAAACCGGCACCCATGTGGGATGCGAGCATGGCGTCTGTGGCGCCTGCACCGTCCGCATCGAAGGCCGGGCTGTTCGTTCCTGCCTCACCCTGGCGGTACAGGCCGAGGGGTTTGATATCCAAACAGTGGAAGGTCTGGCCGGCGATGACGGCGCATTGAACGCGCTGCAAACGGCGTTTCGCAAACACCATGCATTGCAATGCGGCTATTGCACATCCGGCATCCTGATGTCCTTGACCGATATGTTTCAGCGGAACCCGAGCCCAAGCCGGGACGAGATCGAAGACGTTGTCGGCGGCCATATCTGCCGTTGCACCGGCTATGCCGGCATCATGGACGCCGCACTCGAGGTGGCCGAGGCGGGAGCAGGAAAATGAGCACGCAAATAATAACTAGGCAGGCCGAGGTAAACGGCATCCGCTACAACTACACGACCCAAGGCAAGGACGGTGCGCCCTGGGTTACCTGCTCGCACGCCCTTGCCAACAACCTTTCCCTTTGGGACGAAGTCGCCGGCAGCCTTTCAGACCGCTTTCAAATTCTCCGCTTTGATCATCCCGGCCATGGCGGTAGTTCCGCCATTCCCGGCCCCTACAGCTTCGATATGCTGATCGAAAACGCCATTGGCCTATGGGACGCGCTTGGCATCGAGGCAAGCCATTGGGTCGGGCTTTCCATCGGCGGCATGATGGGCTACGGCATGGCGGCGCGCCATCCAGACCGCGTGCTTTCCCTGACAGCTTGCGATTCCCGTCCCGATGCGCCGCCCGAATATGCAGACTATTTTCAATACCGCATCGATACAGCGCGGGACAAGGGCATGGATTCCCTAGCCCAGTCCAGTGTCGAGCGCTGGTTTACGCCGGCCTCTATTGAAGCCGACACACCTGCCGTGAATAAGGTCCGCGACATGGTCCGCGCCACCGATCCGGTAGGCCATGAAGGCTGCTGCCAAGCATTGAAAAAATTGGCCTTCGGTGCGGAGCTTACCGGCATCCAGGTGCCCACGTTGATATTGGGCGGCGAATTGGACAAGGGCGCACCGGTGGACGTGCTGGCCGAAACAGCGGCGAAAATTCCAGGCGCCAAACACGTAGTCATTCCCGGCGCCGGCCATATCACCGCCCTCGAAAGCCCCGAGGTTTTCCAGCGAGCTCTGGATGAATTCCTTGTCAGCCTTTAGGGACGGCTCCGAGCGCGCTTCAGATATGTTGGACAACGGAGGCATTTCATGACCGCTCGAAACCGCATCGATGTCCATCACCATACGCTTCCCCAATTCTACAAAGACGCACAGATAAAGCACGGTATTACCGGCTCGTCCTATGCTGCATTTCCGGAATGGACGGCGGAAAATTCCTTGGGTTTGATGGACAAGCTGGATATTGCCGGCTCGATCCTGTCTTTCACTTCGCCTGGCATCTGGTATGGAGATCCGGCAGAGACCAGAGACCTGGCACGCAAATGCAACGAGTTTCTAGCGGAACAGGCCGCAGATCATCCGCAACGCTTCGGCGGTTTTGCCATACTGCCTCTTCCGGACAACGATGCCTGCCTGAATGAAATCGCCTATGTATATGACGAGCTCGGGCTGGACGGCATCACGCTTTTGACCAGTGTCAATGGGCGCTATGTCGGCCATCCCGATTTTGAAGTAGTCTATGCCGAGCTTGATCGCCGCGAAGCCGTGGTTCACATCCATCCTTGTTATCCGCCGGGCACTGTGGCGACCGATTGGGATATTCCTGGAATGTTGATCGACTATCCGTTCGAAACGACGCGCGTAGCGGTCAACCTGATCTTCCAAGGCGTCGTCGAACGCTATCCCAATATCCGTTTTATCCTATCCCATGCGGGCGGGACCTTGCCATTTTTGACCCACCGCCTGGCGGCGTTCGAAAAGCTGATGCCACAGCGTGACAACTACCCGAACGGAACAACCGCCGCCATCGCCAAATTCTGGTTCGATACCGCCGCCAACGGCCATGCCCAACCTTTACAGGCGCTTACCGAAGTCGCAGATCCCGCGCGCATCCTTTTCGGAACGGACTATCCTTATGTCAATGCTGAGATCGTTGCCAAGGAAACCGCTGGATTGGACGCCTGGGACGGTTTTACCGATGACCAACGGGCCGCAGTAGACAGGACAAATGCCCAAGCGCTTTTCCCCCGCTTTGCGTGATCTCAAATATTTGATAATGCATTTGGGCTGAATGAGCCTCCCGCATGAATGATTCTCCCAATCTTAACCGCTACTTCGGCGGATTTGCCCGGGCGCTTTCCAGCCGCCGCTACCGTATTTACTGGACCGGCCAGCTCGGCCACATGCAAGGTATTTGGTTCTATCGCATCGCCGCCGGCTGGCTGATGTTCGATTTGACCCATTCCCCGGCCTGGCTGGGCGCCATTGGCTTTGCAATGACAATCCCGATCCTGCTGATTTCACCCATAGCCGGTGCCATCGGCGACCGGATCGGCCATCTGCGCATGGCAATCATCGCGCTCAGCTGCGGCCTACCGGTGATGGCGACGATCATGGTGGTGACGTGGGCTGGACTGATGACGCCGGTATTGTTGATTGTATTATTCGGGGTCCTGACTACCTTTGTCGCCTTTGAATATCCCGGTCGCCAATCCCTGGTGCCGTCGCTGGTCGCGCCCGAACATCTGTCCGAGGCGATGGCTCTCAATTGGTCGGCGTTCAACACCGCCGCCTTCACCGGGCCCCTTTTGGCCGGATTGCTGCTCAGCCTGGGAGGCGCAAGCTTAAGCTTTGCCGCCGTTGTTCTGACTTACGCAATAATGCTGCAAGCCCTCTTGCGCCTCCGGTCAAAGGCCGACCCGCCAGCCCGGTCATTGAATTTTTCGGAACTTACCGCCGATCTCTTCGAGGGGTTTCGCTATACAGGCGCGCATCGTCTCATCCCGCTGGTTTTGGCCCTGCATGTCGCCAGCAATGTTTTGCTGAGACCTTATATTGATCTTATGCCTGGCATTGCCGAGACCGTATTCGCCGAGGGGCTTTCGGCGCTGGCAACGCTTTTGGCGGCGTCCGGCGTAGGCGCGGTGATCGTTGCCGGCGTCATGACTTTTATGGCTGGCCGCTTCGACCTGATCCGAACCCTGATCGTGTGTGCCTTGGCTGCGGCGGCTGCGGTCCTGCTATTTGCCAACACCACCAATTTATGGATCGGTGCCGCTTTGGTCGCCGCATTGGGAGGGCTGCTCACCGCTATTGGCATCGCGTCATCAACGCTTATTCAGAAATCCGTGGACGACGCCTATCGTGGCAGAGTGGTCAGCATCCTGCTCGCGCTCTATATCGGAGGGCCGTCGCTGGGAACACTCGGCGTTGGCTGGCTTTCAGAGTTTGTCGGATTTCAGACGGCACTTGGTGCGGCTGCGGTGCTGTCGGCAGTCATGACCTTCGCCTTGATGCGCTCGACAATCAAACAAGGCACTTGATGGTTGCGGGGGCACGATGCCAACTATTTCGTACTCCAGTGTCAGCTTTTATTCCGGTCATCAGGTAAACAGGGACTCGGCCCATCCTTATCGTCAACCCTCAACGGCGCGCGCCGCGACCACCACAACCGTAGTCGTGATTCCGAAAA
>JABHAA010000123.1 GCA_018674495.1 Rhodospirillaceae bacterium
GGGCCATGCACGAAAGATGTAATAAGAACGGTGCCCTTCATTTCGCGCTTGTCGAAGCCGTGCTTTGTGTACCATTTGTTGTGGCCGGCGCTGCCGATCTCGGCGTTTGGCGAGGCGAACGGCACTTCGGCAAAGCGGAACAGGGGGGCGCGACCGGGCGTATAGGCGCCGACGCTCCAGGAAATATCACGAACGCCGTTTTTAGCCAGATCATATTGCCCCGGAGGTTTGGCCAGCGCATTGGAATCAAGTGTGACCGTGACGGAACCGCCGGAAGCCGCCTCTACGGTCTTGATCCAGTTCTTTGCGGTTGTCGTGAAATGATGGAACGGCGGAACCCAATTGGCCATTTTCAATGAAATTTCGGCGGACTGGGCCGGGCCGGGAAAAGACAGCGCCAAGGCGGCGGTGCCGAGAATCGTCGATGCGATAAATTTGGACATGTTAAGTCTCCCTTGGTGACGTTTAATTTATAAAGCCCGGCCAGTTGGTTTGAATCGGCAAGCCGGAACGAAATTCGATGTCCATCCTAGCAACGATTTTTCGGTAACGCCAATACGCAATTGTGGTCGCTGGATGGCAGCGCCGCTCAACTGGTCTCATCGGGCGGCGCTTGCGGCGCTTCGGCGCGATCCGTCATGGTGTAATCGCGCACCACTTCGGCGATGCGGATACGGTAATCGGCGAACAGTTCGCGGCGTCCCTCGGCCTGGGCCAGCCGGTGCGAACCATTGGCGCGCCAGGCCGCAATCGCCTCGGCGTCACGCCAATAAGACAAAGACAACATACGGCCCTCATCGTTCAGGCTTTGGAAGCGCTCGATGGAAAGGAAGCCATCGATGTTTTGCAATTCGGCGCGCAACTCGCCGGCAATTTCCAGATAGCGCGGCTTGCCGTCCGCCGTCGGTTCCACTTCGAAGATGACCACATGCATGGGCGCTTCCTCTAAAATCCGTACAGTTGGGCAGGATTATCCACCAAGATACCCTTGATGATCGCGTCGTCGCCGATCCAGGCGCCAAGGGTATCCATCATTATAGCGTCGTCGGGGCGGGGATCGACGCCCGGATGCGGCCAGTTGGACGCCCACAGCATGCGCTCCGGCGCCTCGGCGACCAGCAGCTTGACCAGCGCGCCAACGGACTGAAATGCTGGTGCGCCGTCCTCTTCGGTGAGGTATGGCGCTGATAATTTGACCCAGGCGCCCTTTGCAATCAACCCCAGGAGCGCCTTGAAGCCGGGATGATCGGGGCCCACCGGCTCGAAAAAGCGGCCCATATGATCGATGACCAGATCACCGGCGAAGCCCGCGATATCGCCCAAGCGGTCCGTCAGATCACGGCCATCGAGCTGTAGCTGCGCGTGCCAGCCATGCTCGGCGGCACGTGCCGACAATTCCGGTACCACCTCCCAGGGCAGGGCTCCGCCGGGCAGCATGTGAAAGCGGATGCCGCGCGCCCCGGCTTTTGTCAGTGCCGCCAATTCATCATCGCCAGCCAACGCATCGACGACAACCACGGCACGGGCGTCCGCGCCCATGGCCGCCACCGCCTCCATGGTGCAGGTGTTGTCTTTGCCGTAGGTGCTGGGTTGGACAACGACCACCCGTTCCAGCCCCAGGCGCGCCTGCAAAATACGGTAATCATCGATCCGGGCGTCATCCAGGGGCGGGATCGTAGCGTCCGGCGCCATGGCGTGGCCGGGCTCATAGATATGCATATGAGTGTCGGTGGCACCGGGCGGCACGGCAATCGCCGGACCCGGCTGGCCTTCGAAGAGATACGCCATGTTGGCTACTTCTTTTTCGGCTTGGTTTTGGCCAGATTTTTGACCGATTGGACGTTTTTGATTTCTTTGATGATTTTGGTCGCCTTGGCCTTTTCGGCGCGGGATAGGGCGCGACCGAACAAATACACATGCCCGCCAATAGAGCGCCAGCGGAAGTTGGTCACATTGACGCCCTTGCCGTCCAGCAGCAGGGCGTTGATTTTGCTTTCGATCACGGTGTCGTCGACGAAATTTTCGACCACGCCTTTTTCCTTTTTGACCGGCTTGATCACCCGAATTTCGTTATAAATTTTCTTCACATCTTCGATCTTGGCCGTCAGCTTTTCTGCCTGGGATTTTTGCTTTGGGTCCTCGACGACGCCGGTCAGCATGACGTCTTGCTCGTACACATCGGCCTTGATGGAGATCACGTCGGTTCCCATCTCGGAGATCACGTCCTTGGTAAAGGTCGCCTTGATGGCCAGATCCTTGGCGATGTCTTCTGAAGAGCGGTCCTCGACGGCTGCCTCGACGGCGCTTTTGATGATCGATAGGGGATTGATAAATTCGATCGCCTGAACCGGCGTGGCCGCCAATATCAGAACTGCTGCGCCGACAATCGCCAGCCAGCCGCAGCGAAATGCTCTATCCATGGGGTCCATTCCTTTCGGTGTTTTTAGCTGCCCGTCGAGTTTAGCCAAATTCGCGGGATTGAAAATGTAGAAATCGAAATTAAGCTCTGTAATAATGCCATTGATATGGATATTGTCTGACCGCCGCCGCGATTGACCGGAATACCCGTATTGGAAAGCGGAGCCGTGAACCGACATTTCAGTCTGCACCAGATACTGTTCTTCTGCTTTACCGCCCTGGTTTCGCTGCCGGCGATTACGCTGGTGATATGGCTGGAACGTTCTGCCGTCGACGCAGGTATTGACGGCGCCCACGATAAGCACCTTGTCTTGGCGCGTAGTATTAGCCTTGCCATATCTCGCTACCTTCGGGACGTGGAATCGATTGTGAACCATGTGCGCGGCCAATATGCACTCGGAACCGAAATGTATGGCAAGTCCAGTTTGATCGCCGACGCCAACATCCGGTTTATTGCCCGCCTCAATACCAACATGTCCATCAAGCAGCAACTGGCAGCCAGTGGCGATGCAGTTGCTCACGCGCTGCCGCCCGCCTTGCGCCGCGCCTTATCAAGGACCTTTGCCGCGGCTGAGGTTCGGCCGGGTTTCTCTGTGATTTCGCCGACACTGTTTAACGCCAATCAGAGCCCATCTATTTATTTGATAACCGCCGAAAGGGATGGTGGTTTTACTTTGGCAGAAGTCAGCACGGCTTATCTCGTGGAATTGCAGAAAAGCATCCAATTCGGGCACGGCGGCCATGCTGCTATCGTCGATGCCCTGGGGCGTGTGATGGCGCACCCGAAGGCCGCTTGGCGTGCCGGCATTCAAGATATCTCGGCGGTCGAGCCGGTGAGGCGTATGATGGCGGGTCAGTCCGGCGTGGTGGTTTTTCATTCGCCCGCAGTGGGCAAGGAAATGATTGCCGGTTATGTGGTCGAACCCCGCTCCGGCTGGGGTATCATGGTGCCGCAGCCCTATCAGGAACTGATTGCCGAGGCACGCGCCAACTTAACCGGGCAGATTTTGATCATCGTCATCGCCACCCTGCTCGCCAGTATTGCAAGTTGGTGGCTGTCGCGCTGGCTGGTGGCGCCGATCCAGCGCATCGCCGACGCCGCCAAGGGCTATCAGCAATCGCGCGCGATGGTCCCCGTGCCCGAGTCCGATACGCCGATGCCCGAGGAAATTCGCGTGCTTGCGCAGGCCTATAATGCGCTGATCGAAAGTGCCGGCGCGCAGCAGCGGCAATTGGAAATCCGGGTCGAACGGCGCACCGCCGATTTGCGCGACGAGGTTGCCGAGCGCCAGCGGGTCGAGCAAAAAATGCGCGAACAGCAGGCCCAATTGGCGCATGTGACGCGGCTAGGAACTATGGGCGAAATGGCCACCGGATTCGCGCACGAGCTTAATCAGCCCTTGGCGGCTATCTGTGCCTATGTCGACGGCTGCGTGAACCGCATGCGCGCCGGCGGCGCCGAGCCCGATAAAATCATTGAGGCGATGGAAAAGGCTTCTGGCCAGGCACACCGGGCGGGCATGGTGATCCGCCGCATCCGCGATTTCGTCGAGGACAAAAAGCGCGAGTTCGATCAAATCGACCTCAACGAGGCGGTGCGCGACGCAGAGGGAATGCTGGAAAACGAAGCCCGCCTCGGCACCGTCAATATCGAGGTGGAATTGGCGCCGGAAAAGCTGCCTGTCTTTGCCGATTGCGTGCAAATTCAGCAGATCATCATCAATTTCGGGCGCAACGCCATCGACGCCATGCAATCAATGCCAATAGATACACGCAAAATGGTCATTCAGACCTATTCGGCTGAGGACGGCTCGGTGAACGTGACCGTCAAGGATGCCGGCCAGGGGCTGACAGCCGACGCCATCGATCATATCTTCGAGCCGTTTTTCACCACCAAGAATGACGGCCTCGGCATGGGGCTGGCGATCTGCCGCTCGATCGCCGAAGTGCATGGCGGGCGCACGTGGTACCGCCCGCCGGAAGAAAACGGAAGCATATTTGGATTGACCTTACCTGGCACCCAAACGGATAATCAGGGCTCAAGCCGGGAGGATAGTAATGTCGGATCATGAGGCCAAAATTTTCATCGTCGATGACGATCAGGCGGTGCGGGATTCTCTGCAATGGCTGATCGAATCGGTGGGTATGTCTGTGCAAAGTTATTCCTCCGGCGCACAATTTCTGGAATGCGGTTTTTTGGATGCGGTCGGCTGCGCCATTTTGGATATCCGCATGCCCGGTATGAGCGGCATCGAAGTGTTCGAGGAAATGAAGTTGCGCGAATCCGACATGCCGGTGATATTCCTGACCGGGCACGGAGATGTGCATCTGGCGGTGCGCGCAATGAAAATCGGCGCCTATGATTTCTTAGAAAAGCCGTTCAACGATCAATCATTGTTGGATCTGATCCAAAAGGCGATCCGGACCGGCCGCACCCAGCGCAAGGAAAGCCTGCACGTCTCCGAGATTAGCGAAAAGCTGGAAAACCTGAGTGCCCGCGAGCGCGAGGTGCTGGATGGGGTGGTCGGCGGTAATTCCAACCGCATCATCGCCGACCTTTTGGATCTATCGGAAAAAACCGTCGAGTTTCACCGCGCCAAGATGATGGAAAAAATGGCGGCCGCGACCTTGGCCGATCTGATCCGCATGATCACCCATGTCAGCCGCGCCGGAAAGGCAGACATTGCCGGCGCGAATGCGCTCCAGTAGAGCGATCTCCAAATTTATTTCAAACGGTGAATTTTGGCCGAGCGGTTGACCATATCGCCGTCCCAGCGCTTGGCGTAATCCCATTCAATGCCGAACTGATCGAGGCAGCGGGCGACGATATGATTGACGATATCGTCGAGGTCTTTCGGGTGGTTATAAAAGGCCGGCATCGGCGGCAGAATGGTAACCCCCATGCGCGACAGTTTCAGCATATTTTCTAGATGGATATCGCTGAGCGGCGTTTCGCGGACCACCAGCACCAGCGGGCGGCGCTCTTTGAGCACCACGTCGGCCGAGCGGTGCACCAGATGATCGCCAAGGCCATTTGCAATCGCAGCCACCGAGCGGGTTGAGCAGGGCACGATGATCATGCCATCGGTAACGAACGAGCCTGATGATATAGCCGCCCCCATGTCGCCCGGTCCATAGGTGACATCAGCCAACTCACGCACCTGGTCGAGAGTGATGTCGACCTCATGCTCTAGGGTTTGCTGGGCCCATTTGGAGACAACCAGATGCACTTCGACGTCGGTATCGCGCAATACTTCCAACAGGCGGACGCCGAAGATCGATCCGCTGGCGCCTGTCATTCCGACTATTAGTTTTTTCATCCAGTGCTCCGGTTCTGTTGCAGGCGGGCTGAACCTTGCCGCCTATTCGTTGCCGCGCCGTTCCCGCCACAGCCCCAGTTTTTGCTGAACGGTCCTGTCGGTTCCGGCAAATAAATACGTATCGTCGTCAGCTTCCAGGGCGTACGGCACCCAGCTTGGGATTACAAAAATATCTTTTTCGGTGAATTCAAATATTTGCTCGCCGCCGTTATCACCAATGACCGCCCGCCCGCTGCCTTCGACACAGGTTAAGATAACCCCCTCGGTGGACTGGTAGCGTTCGGTTTTGAAGCCTTTGGAGAGGCGTTGCATAAAGGTCGAAATCGAAGACATAGCCGGCGCGCCAGTGGTCGGATCGATGAATTCCATCTTCAATCCATGATAGGGGTCGGGATCGCTGTCTCGGGCCAATGCTTCCATAGTTTCGCGTGTCTTCTCGAAAGGATAGCTGAAGATGGGCGAGTTTAGTTTGTCGGGCTCCAGCCCCGCTGGGCGCATGTTAGAGCCATAGCGGCGCAAGCTGTCGCCGGGCGTCGGTCCGGCGGGAAATTGCTCGTTTGGATAGCCTTCGTAAAAGATCGTGCCAAGGGATTTGAGCAGCGGCAGGTCGAGAATATCCTGCCAGATCACCGGCCCATCGCCTTCGTTGCCGTGATCGTGCCAGCACCAATTGGGGGTGATGATGTAATCGCCATATTTCATCACCGTCTTTTCACCGTTGACCGATGTATAGCCGCCGTCGCCTTCCAAGATCAGGCGCAAGGCATTGGGGGTGTGCCGATGCGCCGGCGCCACCTCGCCCGGCAGGATAAGCTGTAAGCCGGTAAACAGGGTGTCGGTTGCCTGGGTTTGGTTCGGCAGGGCCGGATTTTCCAGCATCAGGACGCGCCGCTGGGCATCCTTGGCGGAGATCAAGTCCCCCGATTCCAGCAAAATATCGCGCAGCTCGGCGTAGACCCAGATATGGGGAACCGTGCGCACGATGGGCTCCAAGGTCAACAAATCCCGATACTGGTCCCAGAGCGGCGAAATACCGAGTTTCGACAAACGGTCCTTATAGTCCTGCTGGCGGGCTGTATCGGGTTTATTCACGGGCAACGCTCATGGCTGGTTCCAACGGAAATCGATTGGCGGCGACAATACCGCGCGCCGGACCCGGATGCAATTGACAGCGGTCAAGGCGCGCTCAGTGGCCGCTGATTTTGGCATGGATGGGCTTGGTTTCCTGAAACCTGGCCTTCTGGTCGTCGCTGGCGGGGCGCTGATGCTCGGCCTTCCATTGGTCGTAGGGCATGCCGTAGACGGCTTCCAGCGCCTGATCATAGCTCAGCGCGACGCCGCGCTTCTCAGCCGCCGCCAGATACCATTTGGACAGGCAATTGCGGCAGAATCCGGCCAGGTTCATGATATCGATGTTCTGGGCATCGGTGCGTTCTTGTAAATGGGCGATCAATCCCCGGAATGCGGCGGCTTCCAGCTCGGTTTGTGTCTGCTTGTCCATATTTCGTCGGCCTCCTCGGGCGCAGCAAATGAATTTCAGTGTAGATTCTTTACCATCAAATTCCCCAATCCTGCTAACTTATCCCCAGATAAATGAAAAAACCCTACATTTTGTTAGTGGGATCAGATTGAGCCCAATATATTGAGTGTGGTAGAATTTTCTCCAGTCTTTTAAACTAGCGCAATTGACCGAATGGAGGAGACCGATGGCCCAGGATGCGCCGGATCGGACCGAGGGCAGTAACCCGCCCATCGAAGTCGTTCATGACCGCAATGCCCAGGACCGGGATACCATTTCCGGCGGTCGCGAGGAACGCAGCCGGGACGCTGCCGACAAGGCCGCCGAAGAGGCTCGCACCACGCGACAGATGCGCCGCGAGCTGGCCGCCGGCCCGGACGCCATACCGCCGGTACTCAGCGCTCCCGAATGGCGCCCGCCTTTTTATATCCGCTGGCGCTTGTTGAGTCTGACTGCCGTGATTTTGAGCGTCGCCTGGTTGGTGCTTTCGGCGCAATATATTCTGACCCAGATAAGGCTGGAAGATTTGACCGCGTTGCTGCCGCACGAGCTGGGCGGCATGGCGGCGGGCGTGCTGACGCCGCTGGCGTTATTGTGGATGGTCGTCGCCTTTTATGAGCGCGCCAGAATCTACCAATCGGAAGCCCGCGCGCTCCGCTGGCATTTGCAAGCGATCACCTATCCGTCCCGGGAAGCCGAAGTTCGGGTCACGGAGATTTCCGAAACCTTGCGGGCGCAAGCCAAAACCCTGACAAAAGCATCGGAAGAGGCGTCGGTGCGGGCCGCCGAAGCTGCTGGGTTGATCAAGCAGCAGACCCTGGCGCTGGCCGCCGCGTCGGACGAAGTTGCCATCAAGTCTGATGGCGCCGGCGAAAAGCTGCGACAGCAGGCCGGAGATTTGGTATCCGTGTCGGACCGGGCCATCGCCCGGGCGCGCGAAGCGGGCAATGTGCTGCATCACCAAAGCCACGATTTGATCAACGTCTCGCAGCAAGCAGCGGCGCGCACCGAAGATATCACCAACGCCCTACAACGCTCCGGTGACGAATTGGTCCGGGTCGCCGAAGAGGCATCGAAACGGGCGCACGAAACATCCGAGCTGTTCATTGATTCCTCGGAGCGTTTGTCCAGCGTTTCATCCGAAGCCCAGGGCCGCGCCGAAGCCATGGGTGAATTGTTGTCGGCAAGAACCACAGATCTTGCAGATGCCTCCGAAAGTGCATCGCAGCGGGCCGAACTGGCGGCCGCCAGTATGAAGGATTTCGTGCACGACCTAACCCGCCGTTCCGATCAGGCGGCGGCGCAAGGCGGCGTGCTGTCCGAGACCCTCAACCATCAAGCCGAGAATTTGAACGATGCGGTCGCCAAGGCGGCGGCGCAAACATCCGAGCTGGCACGCCAGCTGAACGAAGAATCCAGTAACCTGGCCGGCACCACAGAAGCCACCATGTCGCGCGTCAAGGAGCAAGGCGTGGAAATGTCGGCGGCAACGCGGGCGCTGCAAGTGTCCGCCGATCTCGCCATCGCCAAGCTGGATACTTCGGTCGAGGCTTATAACAAGGAAGCGACGGGGCTGGAGGAAAGTTCCGAAAAATCGGCCGCCGAAGTGCGCACCCTTACCGCCGATATGGAACAGGCGTCCGAACGTCTCGACCGGGCCGCCACCCGCGCCTTCGAAAGCGTCAATCAGGCCGGCGGCGCGGTCAAGGAGAACGCCGTTGAGTTGAGCGGCACAGCCGAAAAAATGGTCGAGGAACTGGACGCCGCCGGCGGCCAGATCCAGGAGCGCGGCAACCATATGATCCGTCTGAGCGATCTGGTCACGCTGCGCCTCAACGCCACAGCCGATTCGCTGAAAAAACGCGGCGATGAGCTTGGCGAAACTTCGCGCCAGGCCAACAATCTGATTGCCGGCACTACCGGCCGGTTAGGCGAAGCGCGCGCTGAACTGCAAGACATCGCCGATGCCTCTGTCGCCGATGTAGAACGTGTAACGGCTGCCATGAAGGGCGATTTGGATGCTCTTCTGCGTGCCGCCGAAACCGCCGGCGGCGCCTCCGAGGGGTTCGGCGAAAGACTGGTTCTTTTGTCCGATGCCGCTAACGGCGCCACCGTCCGGCTTAAAGATATGGGCGACGCCATGGGCGATCAGCTGCGGGCGCTCAAATCCGTGTCCGAGACTGCGGGCGGCGAAATGGGATCGATGTCCGAAAATCTGGCGGAGAATTCCGGGCGCATTACGCGCACTGTTGCCGCCGCCGTGGAAGAGATCGGCAAGGTGGGCGACGCCTTGCGCGAAGAGACCGAATCCCTCGGTGAAACCTCGGGCAAGACCACCGAGCGCCTGCGCACCATCGGCGTGGTGCTCGACCGGCGCTCCGGCGAATTGACGGCGGCCGCCAACGAGGCAGCGGAAAAGATAAACGACGCAGCCGAAAACCTGCGTTCCCGCTCGGGCGAGCTGTCCGCCGAATCCACTAATGCGGTCGACGAGTTGGGCAAAGCCAGCGAGACCATGGAGTACCGCTCCAACCAGGTGGCCACCGCGTCCGACCGGGCGGCGCGCCTTCTAGGGCTGGTCAATGACGCCCTGCAGCAACAATCTAAGGATTTGAGCCGTACCACCGACAGCGCCGCCGGCCAGATCGAACTGGTCGGCGCCAAGCTGCACCAGCGGTCACAGCAATTGTCCGATATCACCGATGATGCAGTAACCCGCATGGACGAAACTTGGGAAAGCCTGGAAACCAAGGCCGACAAGATGCGCCTGTTGTCCGGGGATCTTATTGCCCAGGTGGGCGAGGCAGCGGTTGCCTTGCACAACCGATCCAAGGAACTGGCTAGTGCGTCCGAGCGCGCCGTCGGTGATGTGGGCGCGGTTGGCGACACCCTGGTCGAACAATCCCGTGAAGCCGCCAACTCCGCCGACGAAGCCGCTGCGCGCTTGCAGCGCATCGCCGATGAGCTGTCGGGCAATTTGAACCAGGTGACCGATTCCACCACCGATACGGAAGAGCGCCTGCAGCAGCTGGGCGCCGTATTCCGCCAGCGCGCCGAGGAATTTGCGCAAGCGGCAACCGAGTCTACCAGCCATGTTTCTGCCTTCGCCGAGGCCCTGCACGAGCGCTCGGCCGAAATGACCAGCGCATCAGATGACGCCAACGAGCGTGTCGAACAGCTTGGCGGCGCCTTGCAGGAGCGTTCCAAAGAGGTGGCCCTGGCCGTCGACCGGGCGGCCAAGTTGCTGACGGCGGTCACCACTGGATTGCAACAGCAGTCCGATCAGATGACCAAGGCCTCCGATGATGCCCTCGAAAAGACTGAGGATATGAATAGCTCCTTGGCCGAAGGCGCCCGCAACATGACCGAGATTGCCGAGGACAGCGCCGGGCGCATGGACCAGGCCAGCCGGTCGGTGCGCCAGCGGCTCGACGATTTGACCGCGTCCTCGGACAAGGCGATTGCCAAGTTGGAGGGCGCCGCCGAATCCGTGAGCACCAAATCGGATCAGATTTCCACGGCTGCGAAAGAAGTTGCGGCGGCTTCCGGCGCCGCCGAGAAGGCGTTCGAGGAGCGCGCTCGCTCCAGCGCCGAGGCGACCGAGGAAAATATCAAGCGGCTAAAGGATATCGGCGACCGCATCCGCCGCCAGACCCGCGAAACCGGCGACGCCACCGACGAGGTTGCCGAGCGTATGGATAGTGCCGGCAATTCGCTGCGCCAGCAATTGGATGGGGTTACCGAAAGCTTCGACAAAGCGGCCCAAGGCATGGAAGCCGCGTCCGACAGCGTTGATAAGAGCGCCAATCAGGCAGAAGCGGCGCGCCGGCGGGCGTCCGCTGACATGGATGCCTGGAACACCAAGGTCAAGCGCGGCGCCGACGATTTGGAATCCATCGCCAACCGAATCAATTCGGAAACCCGCGATACCGTCGATCAGGTGGCCAAACAGACCAAAGACCTGGAACGTCTGTCCGGTAAGGCGACCAAGATATCGGATGCTTTGAACGAGCAATCCGAAGAATTGGGAACCAAAGAGTTCTTGCGCCGCATGTCGCTGGTCCGCGAGGGGCTGGAATCGGTGGCCATCGATATCAACCGGATCATGGAGACGCGCATCTCCGAAGACGACTGGCAAAAATATAACAAAGGCGACAAGAGCGTCTTTTTGCGCAAAATCCTCGGCATGCGCTCCAAATCGAAACTCGCCAAGGTGAGCAAGCTGTACCGGGAGAAGAGCGAGTTCCGCGACTACGTGAACCGCTATTTAAGCCAGTTCGACAAGATGATCGAAAGCGCCAAACGCTCCGATCAGGGCGGCGTTCTCGGCGCCACCTTCATGACCTCCGACGCCGGCAAAGTCTACCTAATCCTCCGCGCCGCCCTTTCCGGCGCCGGCAGGGACGAGGGGTAGGAGAAGCTAGTCCTCCCGGACCATGCGCACCGGATCAACCGGGCCGCTGGGGCCTAGCCCGGCGAAGCCCTGCACCAGATCGAGTTCGATAATCAGCGCCACGCCGACGCGGGCGAAATCGTGGTCCCGTTCCACTTGAGCCATAGCGTCATAGACCTGGGCGCGCACCGCAGGGTCTGTATCCACATGGGCGCGGCCCTGGAACTGGTAGGTGCAGCGCGTGCCTTCGTCCCGATACATGAAAGCCACTTTCGGGTTTTTCGCTATGGAGCGGATGAAGCTGCCTTCTGGGTTGCGCACCCAGATGGCCAGTTGATCGTCGCTAAAAATTTGCGTCGAGCCGCGAAACGAGAGCACCGGCTGGCCGCTTTCATCGGTGTAGCTGACCAGCATGGGGTTTTTTACGCCAAGCGCGCCGTTGACGCTGTCTTTGATGTGTTGGTTCAGCTTGACCGCAGTGGCGGGTCCGGGCGAGCCGGGCAGGTTTTGTTGTTGCAGGATCGATATTTGATCGCCATCGAAATGCACCGTCAGAATAACGCCGCCGAGGCGGCCGCCTTCGGGAAGCGTGCCCCGGATTTGCAGCGCTTCGCCATCGGCTTCGGGCGCACCCCAGGTCATGGACCGGTAGATGGCGCCGGTATCCTCTGCCGTCATGCGCGCCAAAACGTCGTCCCGGCCCGGAACGTTGACCGCCAGCGCCATGAAAACCGCGCCCTCGGTTAGCGCACCCGTATCGATGTCATCGGGGGATTTCAAACTGCTGAGAAAATACTGGAGGGTTTCGCTACGCTCGGTCATGGGTCTTCTCCCTGTCGGCGTTATTTCAACACCTTGATTTTCCGAATATACTGGCCAGATCATGGCGGATTTGGACCCATCAATAAAGGCGCGTGCGGCAGAAGAATTTGCCGCGCTGCAACAGGACGGCGCCGCCGCCTTTGGCGCCGGGGATTTCGGGCTGGCTGAAGACTGTTTCCGCCGCGCTGCCAAATTGGCGCCGATGGACGCCAGCGTTCACAATAATCTCGGCCAAGCCTTGCGCGCGGGCGGCGAATCCACGGGGGCCGCTGCCGCGTTCTGGCAGGCGTTGGAGTTGGACCCGGTGTTCGCCGAGCCGGCCATGAATTTGGGTTTGATGGCCGCCGCCGATGGCGATTGGGAGTGCGCTGTCGGCTTTTATGCAAAGGCGCTTACCCGGCGCTCCAACTACGCCGAAGCCCATTTCAATTGGGCCATTGCGCTGGAAAGACTGGGCCAAGGGGATGCCGCTGCCGGCCACTACCGGCGCGCCATACAATTTCGCCCCGATTATTCGCAAGCGATTAACAATCTGGCGGCGTTGCTCGACGAGGGCGGCAATCATGGCGAGGCGGAGGCTTGGTTTCGGGCCGGCCTCGAAGGCGCGCCGGATGTTCCGGAGCTTTGGTCTGGGCTGGGTTCTAACCAGCGGGCCAGGGGCAATCTGGATGCGGCCGGGGAGGCTTATATCCAGGCTTTGGATCTAAGGCCGGATTTTCCCGAATGCCGCTGGAACTTGGCCCTGGTGCAACTTGCGAAAGGCGATTTCGCCGAGGGCTGGGCCAATTACCGCTACCGTCCGTCGGCGGACCGGGAGCGCACGCCGTTCCCACACGCGCCTTTGCCGCCGGGCCCGTATCATATTGCCGGTGAGCAGGGGCTCGGCGATGAATTGTTTTTCCTGCGCTTTGTGGCGGTGCTGGCCGGGCAGGGGGCCACGGTCCGCTACGTCCCGGACGCAAAGCTGCGCTCCATGTTGGAACGGCTGGATTTCATCGACGTTGCGCCTGCGAATGGCATAGCCGAATGTATTTCGGTCGCCGATCTGCCCTATCTGATGGCGCAGAATGCGCCGCCGCCCAGCGTCCGGTTGCAACCGGAGCCCGCGCATCTGGCTGCCATGCGGGATAAGTTGGCCGCTGCCGGGCCGGAGCCTTATCTCGGCTACACGTGGCGCGCCGGCATCAAACAATCGGGCTCGTTGTTCAAGGAAATCTCCGCCTTGGAGTTGGCCGGCGCCTTCCAGGATTGGCCGGGCACATTGATCAATTTGCAGCGGGCGCCGCGCGCCGATGAGCTGCCCGCGCCAGGCGCCGACTTCACCGCCTGCAACGATGATCTGGAAGATATGCTGGCGCTGATGGCGTTGATCGATGAGGTGGTCGGCGTCTCCAACACCAACATGCACCTCCGCGCTGCCGTGGGCGGCAAGGCCCATGTGCTGGTCACCCATCCGGCGGAATATCGCTGGATGGCTTCAGGCGACACCTCTCCCTGGTTTCCGGATTTTCGGCTATACCGGCAAGGCGCGGACGGCTCTTGGAGTACGGCGCTCGCAGCCCTTCGCCGAAATTAATAGAAGCTGCACGTATCGCAGGGCGCGCCCAGATCGAGGCGCGAATCGCCCCGCTCGCGCAAGGCCCGGTAGCCGGGCCCGTTATAGATATCGAGGGCGTGGGTATCGGTAATATCGCCGATCGGGTGGGCGGCGTGGCCATCCATGCAGCAGAGCGCAACCTGGCCGGTGGCGGTGATCGAAAGATCGAACCAACGCTGGCAACCGATGGCCATGGGCGTCTCGGTCTCTAACGGTGTCTGCCCGGCCCAGTCGCCGCGGCTGAGAAGGTCCGGTTGGAAATGGGAATAGCGGTTGCGCACCCAGTCCTGAAATTCTCCGTCCGCCGAAGTGCCGTCGCCGACGCGGCCAACCTGGATAGGAAACGAAAGACGCCCATCCAGCTTTGCGACATGAATGGCGTCCAGGCGTTGGATGGTGTGCGCCAAAGGCAACTTCATCAGCGCTTCATAGTAGCCGGGCCGGTGCTCGTTCAGCGATATCCACATTCTGGCCACGTTGGTGACCTTGGCGAGCTTGGCGATATTGCCGTCGCTCAAAGCCGCCGCGTTGGTGTTGATCAACAGCTTGGCGTTCGGCAGTTTGGCTGCGATCTCGGCAAAAACAGCGAAGATACGCTTGTCCAGAAACGGCTCGTTGACCTTCTGCGGAGCGATAATAAATGGCACCGATGCGGGGATATCGGTCAGATCATTGATGACCTTGGAAATCAGCGCGTCCGGCATGCGTGTCCCCAGCCGGTCCAATGTCTCGTAGGGGCAAAAGCCGCAACTAGCGTTACATTTGGCGTAAGTTTCCAGATGCACCACCGGCGGATAATCCATATAGATCGAATTTCGCTTTTCCAGCATGCCGTCCTGATAGACTTGGTAGCCGTCCACTAGTTCGCGCATGCGGGTGAAAAAGCCATCGCCCGGCTTCAAGGCCAGGCCGGCATCGATGGCGGCAAGGGCGGCGGCGAAATTGCCCTCAGCCAGATGCGCCGTCGCCAGCATTTGGGGAATGTCCTCATCATCCGGGCGAGCCGCGAAGGCGCGGTCCAGATGGGCGCGGGCGGCGGCGAAATCATTGCCTCCATCGCGGCCATGGCGGCGGCGATCTCAGCCTCGGTAATTTTGTGCATTTCATCCATGTCGATGCTGCCAAATTACATTAGATTGGTTCAGAGGGAATTAAGAATATTGCGTCAATGTAATCGCCATGACTGACACCCAAGACGCCCTGCACCGGGCCGGCATAGCCTTGTTTCAGGACGGCGACGTGCCCGGCGCCCTGGAAAAGCTGGCGGCGGCGCTGGCGCTGGCGGAAACCCGCGCCGATATCGCCGCCGATCTGGGTGTGGTTCAGCACGCGGCGGGCAATCTGAACGAGGCAGAGGCTTATCTAACCCAGGCCTGCGCTTCGGACCCCGGCAATGTCGACTATGTCTTTAATCTCGCCCGCGTGCTGAGCGCCCAAGGCCGCGCCGCCGAGGCTGAAAAGGCATACCGCCAGGCCATCGCCCTCGATCCCAGCCACCCCGCCGCCCACAACAATCTCGGTAACCTGATGAAGGATGCCCGCCGCCATGGCGAGGCCGCCGATTGCTACGCTACCGCCATTGCCGCCGATGAAACCTTTGCCCCGGCGCACCGCAACCTTGCCGACGCCCGCGAAGCCGCCGGCGATTTCGGTGGCGCCGAGGCCGCTTACGCCGCCGCCATCCATCTTCGCCGCGATGCCGGCACGCGTATTCGCGACGCGCTTTTACTGCCGGTAATCATGGGCTCCGCCGATCAGATCGCCGCCAGCCGGGCGCGCATGGAAGCGCGGCTGGATGAATTGCTGGATGATGATATCCATCTTACCGGTCCCCTGGCCGAGGTGGGGGCTACCAATTTCCTCGCCGCCTATCATGGCCAGGACGACCGGGCCATCCAGGAAAAGATCGCACTTATATATAAAAAAGCCTGTCCCCAATTGCTGTACCGGGCGCCCCACGTGGATCAGTGGATGGCGGGGCTGGAAGGCGGGCCCATGCGCATCGGGTTTGTCTCGGCATTTTTTCACGAGCACAGCATTGGCCGCCTAAATGTCCATTTGATCGAACGCCTGCCACGCCCAGAATTCGAAGTGCATGTGTTTTCGTTCTCAAAAATTACCGATCCGATGGCAGCGCGCATCGGGGCTGGCGCCGATCATTTCCATCGCCTGGCCACCGATCTGGATGCGGCGCGGAACGCCATCGCGGCGGCTGAGTTGGATTGTCTTTATTTTACCGATATCGGCATGGAGCCTTTGAGCTACTTCCTCGCCTTTTCCCGCCTAGCTCCGATCCAGTGCGCCACCTGGGGCCATCCGGTCACCACCGGCATTCCGGCGATGGATTATTTCATTTCCAGCCGCCGCATCGAGCCCGCTGATGCCGAAGCGGGGTATTCGGAGACATTGGTGCGCCTGGATGATTTTAGCCACACGATTCCCAATCCCTGCAAGGGAATGGATTTGGGAGGTCGAAGCAACGATCAAGTTCTTGTCTGCCCACAAAGCCTGTTCAAGTTCCATCCCGACTTCGATCCGATCTTGGAGCGGATCATGGCCGAAAACCCATCGGCGCGGCTCGACATCATCGCCGGCAACCGCGACAACTGGACCCAATTGTTGCGCGCACGATTAGATCAAACCGTGCCAGCCGGCGAAGGCCGCATTCGTTTCGTTCCGCGCATGGGCCGTGAAGACTATCTCCGCTTCTTAAGCAGCGCCGACGCGGTCCTCGATACCCCCCAATTCTGCGGCGGCGTTACCAGCATGGAAGCGCTGGCCGCCGGCACGCCGGTTGTGACGTTGCCCGGCGCTCATACAAGGGGGCGGCTGACGTCGGGCATTTATCGCCAGATGGGCTACCGGGAATGCATTGCCGAAAATGGCGATGCCTACGCCGCCCTGGTCACACGGCTGCTCAACGAGCCCGACTTTGCCCAAGACGCGCGCCGCCAAATTCGGGAAGGCGCCGAACGCATATTCAGTCCAGGCCAATCTGTTCGCCAGCACGCCAAATTTTTCGCCCGCGCCATGTTCGAACACAGCTAAGGCTGCCCGGCATTCTCCTGTTCGGCCAATTGGTTGCCGAGGGCGACGTAGG
Organism: Rhodospirillaceae bacterium; assembly: GCA_018674495.1. Lineage (GTDB taxonomy): Bacteria > Pseudomonadota > Alphaproteobacteria > Rhodospirillales > UBA2165. Next base: position 17,170 of record JABHAA010000123.1, read on the forward strand.
TTTCCATGGTGCAGAAACGCTCGATCAGGTCGGTATATTCGCTCGCCACCCGTTTCTCTGTTGCCGCCAGCATGGCCGCGCCGTCCGCCTTTGGCGTCGCATCGGTCTTGGTAACCAGCGTGCCGTCCAGCCACAAGGCATTCAGGCCGGTGCGCAGGAAACAACCCACCGCATCCGCCCAGCTCTCCACAATAGGCTCACCCTGATCGTTGAACGAAGTGTTGAGCAGCAACGGTATTCCGGTCTCGGCGCCGAAGGCTTTGATCAGTGCGTGGTAATCGGGATTAATCGCAGCGTCTACGGTTTGCACCCGGCAACTGCCGTCGGCGTGGGTGACGGCGGGCACCTTGTCCCGGTGCGATGGCGCCACGTGGCCGGCGACGATCATGAATGGGCTGTTGCTGGGGGTATCAAAAAATTCAGGCGGCGCATCGGCGAGGCAGCTTGGCGCGAACGGGCGGAAGCCTTCCCGGTGCTTGATGGTGCCGTTGATGCGCGTCTTCATATCGGGCGCCCTCGGATCGGCGAGGATGGAGCGGTTGCCAAGGGCGCGGGGGCCGTATTCGGAGCCCCCGTCCATGCGCCCGATGATGGCGCCTGATGCCAGTAACTTGGCCACGTCTTCCGGTCCGGCGGGCGCCGACGCCAACTTCCATGTGCCAACCAGATCATCCAGGTCGGGCGCGCCTGGGTCTGAGCCCAAATAGGCGTGCTCCATATGCCAGCGCACCTCGCCGCCGGATCCGTAATAGCCGTGTAGGGCGGCGCCCAAGGGAATGCCTTCGTCGGAGGCGGCGGGCTGGATGAACAAATCCCGGAATAGACCGCTTTCCATGATCTTGCGGTTGATGATGCAGTTGAGCGCCGCGCCACCAGCCAGACACAAGTTCTTGGCGCGGGTTTTCTTGCGCGCCCGCCAAGCCAGATAGAGCACGTCTTCTTCCAAAGTTTCCTGGGCCTGGCGGGCCAGGTTGCACCAGGGCTCGGCGACGATATCCGCATCGGCGCCGCGATAGGCTTCCATATCGCGCATGGCGTGGACGGTATGATCGTGGTTGATGATGAAATCGTCAAAACGGTCTTCGGCCACCTCGAACAGATCACGCTTTTCGAATAGATGCGCGTAGCCGGCCAGCGCCATGGTCTGGCCAGCGCCGAAAATATCGTAGCCGAGCAATTCCGACACCCGGTCATAGAGGAACGAGGAATTGACGAAATGATCGCGCCGCGTATCCAGCCGCTCGCAGTCCCGAAAGGTGTGGCCTAGATAGCCGATGCGGTCGATGACGGCCAAATCATTGCCCGCGCCCTGATAAATTCCGGTGCCGCCTTCGGCGATGAGCACGGCGGCATCATCGAACGGGCTGGCGTAGTAGGCGCTGGCGGCATGGGCGTCCACATGGTTGACCCATTGCACGGCGGTTTGGCTAAAATCCATGCTCTGCTCGGCCAGATAGTTCCAGCGGTGATTGTCGTCGTAGCGCGGCTGATAACGGCGAAGCGCATTCGCAAGCCCATGCTGGGAATTGGCGTCCGGCCAGCGTTCCATATGCTTGTCGATGCACACCAGATCCACCTGATCGAGGCTTTTTAGGCCCAGAGCGTCCAGGCAATAGGCGATGGACATCAGCGGATAGGCGAACGAATGCTTGCGCCGGTTGAGCCGGGCTTCCGATATAGCATGCACGCTCAACGTGCCGCCTTCGTCGGAAACGATGGCGGCGCCGGTATCGTGGCTATGGCATTTCAGTCCGAGAACAATCATGTGATTTCAGACGCAATTTACATCGGCTAACGTCACCAAGTCATTAATCCGGGCGCCATCGGGCTAGCCGCAGACTTGGGTCTGAATTGGCTATGGGTCTGGATTGTTAGCTAGAAACGATTGACGCAGACAATGTGCCGATCCCCGGCGAGCGAATCTCTACCGTGTCGCCCGGATTGAGAAAGGTGTCGTTGATCGGAACACCGTCATCATCAAGGGGCGCCGAATCAGCTGCGGTTCCGGCAGCCGTGCCGCCTGAGATCATGTCGCCGGGATAGAAGGTGAAATCCCTGGACAAATGCTCAAGATATTCTCCGAAACTGAATACCATATCGCCGTTGTTGAAATATTGCCGCCGCTCGCCATTGACCACGGTCTCGACCATCGCATCAAACGGATCGACTTCCCCCACCACAATACA
>JABHAA010000009.1 GCA_018674495.1 Rhodospirillaceae bacterium
CGGCGGTCCACTTGCGCTTCCGCATCCCACAAATTCGAACGCACGATGGAGCGGGCACAAACGTAATAAACCTGCTCGATATGGATAATGATGCCGCATTTGGGCGGCTTGCCGTTAATTTCCATGGGCGCCAGCAATTCCGCATCGTCGGTAATCTCGGCCCGACCGCCGACGCGCAGGCACTCGGCAACACCCGGTATCAGAAACAACAATCCGACGGAAGGGTTGCGAAGAATATTGTTCAGCGTGTCGGCGCGGTTGTTGCCGGTCCGGTCTGGGATCATAAGGGTTTGATCGTCCAGGATAGCCACGAAGCCCGGATCATCACCTTTGGATGAAACATCGCCGACCGTGCCGATCATAACCATGGGCGACAGCCCGATGAATTCGCGGGTAATCTCGTCCAGGACCGGCATTTCGACTAGCAGGGAGTTCGGGTTCGGCTCGCCGTATAATTCTTTAAGCCGCTCTAAGCTGGTCACCCGGCTGGCATCTGCGATTGGTTTAAAATTCTGCGCATCAGGCATGGTCAATTTCTCCCGCATAAAAATTTTCAGCCAATCTGGACAATCTCATCCAGCAATCGATTGTTGATCTGTTCGCGCGGCTTGTCATCGTCGGCCGGGTCCACATAGGTGATGGTCAGCTTGCCGTGATAGTCCGCTGGCAACACCATCATGCGTACGAACTGGGTCTCGGTGGTCTCGGACGCAATGGCCAGCACCGTCTCGTCCACCGCCTCGAACCAGGCGTGCCCTTGTTCCATCAGATCGATACCGTGATCGGAATTGATCTCCAAGGTGCCGCGCAAAATGTAGCGGATGCCGCAGGAAACGTGGCTATGGCGATAGGCGCGGGTGCCGGTTGGAAAGGTGACGGTATCCAGGCGAATCCCGGTTTCCGGGCCAGGCACATGGATAAAATCGGTGCGCTTGTTGAGGCTTTCGCCAATGCCCGCCATCGGATTGGAAAACGGCGTGGCAATCGGCACCAGCTCCCAGCGCGCCAATTGCGCGTCGGCGCCCGCTTCGATTTCAGCTGCGCCCTCGATCAGCATGCCGGCCCCTTGATCGCAATCCGCACCATTAATTCTGGCGCTTCCCGCCACCACATAAATGACGCGGATGGCGGGCGCCAGGCTGGCTGCGCCGCCATCGATCCGGTCCGCGAAGAAGCGTAGCTGGTGCGTATAATCGCTCATGAATTAATCCCCCTGCCCCAAATGTCATCGGCCAGCTCGACCACCAGATCCAGTTTGCGGCGCTGCTCATCCTCGGTCAGCTTGTTGCCGTGGTGGGTGCTGGCGAACCCGCATTGGGGCGACAGGCAAAGATCGTCCATGTCCACATAGCGGGCGGCTTCGTCGAGACGGCGTTTGATGTCATCGGAGTCCTCTAACTCTGGAAACTTGGAGGTGATCAGGCCGAGCACCACCACCTGGCCCTTGGGCACAAAGCGCAAGGGCTCGAAATCACCGGCCCGATCTGAATCCCATTCCATGAACAAGCCATCGACGCGCACATCTGAGAACAAGGCTTCGGCCACCGCCTCATAACCGCCTTCGGCGATCCAGCTCGACTGGGAATTGCCCCGGCACATATGCACAGTGAGCGCCATGGTATCGGGCTTGGCGGCGGCCAGCCTTTGGATATTGGCGGCGTAGCGGCGGATCAGATCATCGACGTCGTCGCCGCGCTCGGTCATGGCGCCGCGCACCTTCGCATCGCACAACATGGCGAAGGTGGTGTCGTCGAGCTGTAAATAGGTACATCCCATTTCCGATAGAAATTCGATTTGCGCTTCGTAGGCGGCCAGAACGTCGTCCCAAAACAGATCGAGGTCATCATAGGCCGGCGCTTCGATGGCGCCCCGCCCGCCCCGGTGATAGGCCAGACTGGGCGCCGGGATACAAAATTTCGCCGTTTGCGTGGTGGTCTCTTGCAAAAACCGAAAATCATCGAGCATGACGCCGGACGGGTTCGAAATCTGCCCCGTTACGAACGTGGTGCCGGGTGCCCGGCCCGAGGAAAAGCCAGGCCCAAAGGATTGCTCTCGAAACTCCATGCCTTCGAACCCGGACAGAAAATCCCACTGCCAGGCGGTGCGCCGGAACTCGCCGTCGGTAATGGATTTGAGCCCAGCCGCTTCCTGCATGCGAACTGCGCCCTGAATGCAATCGTCTTCCACGGCGCGCAAGTCCGCGCCGTCCAAATCCCCGGCTTGGAAAGCAAGGCGCGCTTCAGCAAGGCGTTGAGGGCGCAACAGGCTGCCCACATGATCGGCCCGGTAAGGTGGTGTGTTGCGTTGGCTCATGGAACCCTCACTGAGTGGCTTGAATTTATGTCAGGTGCGAAAACGAAGACGCCCTATTTGAACGCATCCGCCGTCTCCGTCAACTAGAACCAGCGGATCAGAGAACAGCCGTTGTTTGGCGCCCATGATCGGTTTTGTCGCCGCTGCCGGCACGGCGCCATTGGCGATACCATCAAAGCCGGCGGTCTGGACAGCGACGGCAAAAACGAAATTCTCTACGGCCTCGAAAGCGGTGGCCTAAAATCCATGCGGTTTGCCCGCCAAGAAATATGATCAGGCGTCTTCGTCCAGCCAGGTATCGATCAGCCAGCGTGATATGGAAAACTGCGACGGCGGCAGGACCATGCCGGTCTCGCCCATCTCGCGCACCTCGGCGCGGGTGAACCAGCGCGCTTCGACCAGCTCGTCGTCTTCGCAGTTGATCTCGGTGGTATAGGCTTTGGCGCGAAATCCAAGCATGATCGAGGCTGGGAACGGCCAGGGCTGGGACGCCATGTACTGGACGTTATCGACGCGGATGCCGGCTTCTTCCTTGACCTCGCGCGCCACCGCCTGTTCCAAGGTCTCGCCCGGCTCGACAAATCCGGCCAGGGTGGAAAAGCGCAAACCCTTGAAACGCTTGTTATGTCCCATCAGGCATTTGTCTTCGCTCGGATGGGTAACCAGCATGATGACGGCGGGATCGGTGCGCGGAAAGTGCGAACGCCCGCAATCGGAGTTGCTGCAGGTGCGCTCGTGCCCGCCCTTGGAGGACCGGGTCTCGGCACCGCAAGCGCCGCAGAATTCATGGTTGTGATGCCAATGGCCGAGGGCCCTCGCATAGGCCATATAGCCGGCCGCCACCGGATCGATATTGGTGGCCAGGCGGCGCAAATCCTCGAACACGGCGCCGTCGGGTAAGGCCAGGCCGCTGGTATCGTCGTGCTTGGTCAGATCGGCGGCGTAATAGGACAAGCCGTCTTCGAGGCCCAAAAATATCACCGTCGATGCGGCCTCGATCACGGCGGCGCCGTCGGCGCGGTTCATGAAAACCGGCGATGGCGGCTCGCCCGGTATGACCATGTTCTGGTCGCGCCAGATGGGCAGCACCCTGGCATCGCCTTCTTGCGGCGCGCCCACCGACCATTCCGGATGGCGGCGCAAATGGGGCGCCCGATCGAGGCTGATGGCATCGTAGTAAAAGCGGTTGACCATGATGGCGGCAAGGATGCCTGGATCGGGCCTGATAGGCAACCTTACAGCCGGCGAACTTGGGTCAATTAACTGTTGTCGGCAAATCCGCTCGGGCGTTATAAGGGATGATCGCCAAAATATTTTGGGGACGGCTCTAAAATTTTCATGGCTCACGCAACAAACATCCGCCCACCGCTACCGATAAAGCCCAAGCCCGCGCATCGGCAAAGGCGGCTGCTATTGACCTTGCTTGTCGCCGCAACGCTGCTATCGGGCTGCGCCCGGGGCGATCTTTATGCGCGCCTGAGCGATAGGAATTACACCCCCGATCAGGCCGAGATTGTCGCCGCCGTGGAGTGGGAAGACGCCGAGGTATTCTTGATCGATATCCGCCAGAACGAGTTTCGTCCCTCCATCATCCATTTGTTCCAGGGCGAGCCCTATATCATGGTGGTGGAAAACCGGGACGAGACCAGCCATTTCTTTTTCGCGCCGGAATTTTTCCGCACCGTCGCCATCCGCAAGCTGGTCACCGCCGAAGAGGAAATCACCGGCGTCAATCTGATGGGCCTTTTGCTACAGCCGGGCGAGGTGAAAGAGGTGCATTTCGTTCCCGTGCGCGACGGCTGGTATGATTTCGAGGACGGCAAGGGCCCCGGCGTGTTCCTGACCGGCCTGGCCGTTTCGCCGTTCTCCAAGGGCCGCCGCATCGGCACCGTCGGCGCGTTTGTGGTGGAAGAATAAAAGCGCGCAACTGGCGAGACGATGAGCTGTGGCCGAGGGCGGGGGATGGCATAGTCGGCCCGCCCGTGTTGCCAGGCACCCTTCCAAGAAAAGTGATAGAAACACAAGAGAGGGGTCATAGTTTTTTGCCGCCAGACCGCCCTACCACAACTGGTATGCCGCTCCCGGATGCGACACACCGATGCGACATATTCGTGGAAAAACGACCATACCGATTCATTACTATTCCTAACGGTTCCATACGGAACCTTACGGTTTATTGCTGACGCCGGGTAAGGCACCTCCGCGCGCTCGGGCGGTTGGCCTGGTCCGGCCCCTGCGCGCTCCGATGACAGGCTCCGGTTGTTGGGTGGAATAGGCACAGAACGCGCGACATGCGACATGCGAATTCGCATGTACATCATCACCATTTATGGACAAATCGGCGCAGCCCACTAAGGCGTGGCCCGACCGGCCATGTGGGCGTCCACCTTGGCACCGCAATATGTAAATGGCACCTTAATAGGCCACGTAACCCGGGCGCGGACCGGCGTGGGATCGGTACTTCATATTCACAATTTCCAAGAGCGCGCGCGTATAACCGCGCCAGTTTTTAAATAGTTTGTTAGAGCGCCAGCGCAAGGGGGCAGAGCAATATAATGACAATTAATTTTGCGCGGGGAAATTAAATATTGTGAGCCAACCCGGAATTGGCCCCCTAAAATTCCATCAAGTCCTCGGCAACGACTACCTCGCCCGAGAAGTGCTTCCTAACCTCCTCGGCCCAAGGTTCGTAGTCTGCGGATTCGACGCGCTCTGTAAGATGGGACAGTACCACTTTTTTGACACCGGCCTGCGTCGCCAGCGTACCGATGTTTTTTAGATCCATGTGCCCCATGGTGGCCTGACGCATAATGCCTTCCTGCTCGGCGGTGCTCATCACCTCCCAGCGGCCGTCCTTGATCATCATATTCCTGCGCTCGTCGCAGGACGAGGTCTCGGTCACCAAAATGTCGGCGTCCTGGGCCAGCTCTGTGACAGCGGCGCTGAAACCGGTATCGCCGGTAAACGTGATCACGCGGTCGGGGGTCTCGAAGCGATAGGAGTACGATTTATAGCGACCGGCTGCGTCTCCCTGATGGAAGCTGAAGTGGGTGTTCTCTATCGCCGAAACGCGGATATTGTCGTCCTTATAAACCTCACCGATGCCCACATCATGGCCGAAGAACACCTTATCCATCGGGACAGTGCGGCCACCATCGGCGATGCGGATGTCAGCACTGATGCTGCAATACCGCACCGTGGCATCAACAAGCTCCTTGGTTCGGGGTGGGCCGTAGACGTTGATGGGCTCAGTGCGCTGCGCGTCCCACGCCAGGGACATCAGGGTCCCGAGGCCTGCAGTATGGTCATCGTGGTGGTGGGTGAGGAAAATTATTCCCACCTTGCGCACGTCCGCGCCGGCCCTCGCCATGCGCCGCGCCACTCCGTCACCGGCGTCCACAACGTAGTAGGTGCCGTTTACGGTAAGTAGATGGGACGTCTGGGCTCGGCCAGGCGTAGACGTCGGGCCTGCCGCAGTACCGAGGATGATCAGTGACGATGGGCCAGTCATTATGTTCCCCTCCGTTGTGTGGATTTCTCGCCGCACCAGACGCCGGGCGGCTAACTGTCAGCGCCAAACCTCTACCGCCGCTCTTCGGTCATC
>JABHAA010000132.1 GCA_018674495.1 Rhodospirillaceae bacterium
CCTTCTTCGCGAGACACTGGGCGAGAAGCAAGCAAGATAGCCCGCGCACGCGGATCGCTGTCGGTATGACTTGCCGTTGTATTACCAAAACCACGATACCGTTGAAGGTACTCCAGCAAAGCAGCATAAGCCTCAGGGCTTAAGAAGCCGTCGAAATCAAACGCTAAGAATTGGCGTGGTAAAGCGTAATCTTTCAGCCGCCAAGGTGCTTCGCCAGGATATTTCTCAGGTTTGTCATAATGGATGCCCGATTGGAGGGGCGAACATATAAATGCTAGCCCCTTCTCCAGCGACAGGTCCGTGATCACTGCGTGTTCAAATTCATCGAAGCTATTGCGTGAGCGCTGTTCCGGGCAGTTGTCGAAAGTATTCTTGCCGCGAGAAAATCTGATCTCCATCATGCGTCTCCGTATAAGAGAGCTGCTCGGATATCCAAGACTTCGAACTCAAAGTCTGATTTCAAACCTTGCTCTTCGGTCTGATGAACCCTATGGGCTCTAGAACAAATATCTGAGATGCCTAGTTCCGATGCGCCTTTGGTGATAGAAAGCACAACACGCTTGTCTTGTGCCAAAGCGAAATCAAGATCGTTCATCGTTTGTGTGGAGATCGGTCCGGAGATGTGAGCCATTACAAGGTCGGCTTTGGCGAGGCCGCGCCTATTCTTGTTAGCCATTTCCAGATCGGTATCTCCTAATTCACATTCAGTGTCCTTGGAGCATGATATTCCCTGCTTCCATGTTGAGTGGCTACAAAGACGAGGACCCGGTACGAAGAATGGCCCCACGAAAGTAAAAGTCGGCAATTCAATAAAGTGGTACTGCCACTGTAGCTTGCTCAGCCCGGGGACCAGCGGATGACGCCAGTCGTGTATTGCAGTCTCACCAGGGAGATAGACACGGGGGGTCATGCTTCACCCCCTTCGAATTTGGATTTCAGCCATGCGTCAATATCTACCTCGTTCCAAACGAAGACGCGTTCTGATAATTGAATTGGTTTTGGGTGATCACCCCGTTCAATCAGACGGTAGGTGTGAGTCCGGCTCAGGCCGGTTTTAACGAGAACTTGGTTAATCCGTAGGCCACGAAGTCCATTGCTCGGGGCGTTGCTACGAGGTTCGGCTAGCATAATTATAAACTCCATCTTTCCACCTTCCCAGTGAAAGTGCTTATGGAGCTTGTTATCGGCCAGGGTGGCCAAGACCTGTATAGGGCTAATCCCCCCCTTTTGCCGCTAATCCGTATTTGTTTTCAATTCCTGACTTGAGGAGCTTAATCATCTCAACATCTATACTGTCTAGCTTAGGAAGGTGAGCCTTGGCCTTGCGAACATCAGGTTCGCTGAGAGGGTTGCCGCCGGGGTCGTTGTTGATGGTCAGTGCAATATTCAAAGCGGAGGGAGAAGCCTTGCCCTCTTGAACCAAAAGCTGCCAGTACATGGCCGCATCCATGTAGGTAGTAAATTTTTTCTTTGGAGGATTTCCAGGCTTATCCATGCCAAATGCAACATTCGCTTTTGATCCCAATTCAAGCTTTGAAAGCGCATCGCGCCAAATAAGAAGTGCCCACAAAGTCCCGCGTGATGAGAACAACGTGACGACATGAGGTTGAAAGACCCACGCCTGGGCTTGGGGCCACGCATTTTGGGGTGCGTGTCGGCAAATTTGACCAATAGCCCGATTAAATGTTGCAACCGGGTTGGGAGCCTGAAGAGAGTTCGGGATCGCTTGTATAATTGTTTTGATCAGATGAGGTGGGACTAACTCCTCGCAAGTCGTCACAAAATCAACAATTCCCCTAGAAAGTTGACGATTTCCTCTTATGCCCATCATTCATCCTCCCTTGATCTATGGACTTTCTAGGATGCACTAGGTTGGGCCATTTCACAGTACTTCGACCAATCAGCCATCAAACGCACCCGCTTGATTAACAGATTGCCCCGTCTGTATGCTGCTTCGGTCTCACTCTCAATGGCATGAGCAAGAGCCATTTCACAGACCTCGCGGGGATAGGCTGTGGTCTCGGCAGCCCAATCCCGGAATGAGCTTCGGAAACCATGGACCGTTATGTCAGTAAGTCCCATGCGACGAATGACTTTACTCAACGTCATATCAGACATTGGTGCACTAACCTTTGCCCCCGGGAATATGTAAAGCGAGTCAGTGCGTGGTAAAGCTCGCAATATCGAAATGGCAGCATCAGGCAAAGGAACCTCATGTTTGCGCCCCATTTTCATGCGCTCAGCCGGTATGACCCATAATTTTTTATTTAAATCAATTTCATCCCATGTTGCGCCACGCACTTCACCTGATCTTGCAGCTGTAAGGATGGTAAATTCTAGGGCACGGGCTGCAGTACCATTTCGGGAACGTAAACCTTCAACAAAGGTCCCAACTTTCTCATAAGGTAATGCTGGATGATGAACCACTTTCGAAACTTTACTTGGTTTGGGTAAGATTTTATCTAAGTGGCCCTTCCAAAGTGCAGGGTTATTACCATTGCGATATCCACTGACTTTAGCCCAGTCCAATATCTTCTCAATACGACCACGTAGGCGTGTTGCTGTTTCAGTCTTAGTTTTCCAGATCGGCAGTAAGCATGAGCTGATATGACCTGTCTCAACCTCTGAAATACGAACATCACCAAAATGGGGGTAAGCGTAAGTTTTCAGGGTATTTTCCCATTGTTGGGCATGTTTCTTGTTCGCCCATGTTGAACGGTTAAGATCAAGGTAGGCCTCAGCACACTCACTAAATGTTTTCTGCTTCGCCCTTTCAGCTTGTGCCTTGGCTCTTATGTCATCAGCCTGTACCAGAGGATCAATCGGGTTTTGCGGGTCTTTAATCATAGCACGATACCCTCTCGCCAGCTCACGGGCACGGGCTAGGCTCACTGCCTCAAGGGAACCAAGTCCCATATTGCGGCGCTTCTTATTTTTTGGTGAAGTATATCGAAACACCCATGACCGGGATGTGTCACGGACGAAGAGATACAGGTTGCCTCCGTCAGCGTGCCAGCCGTCTTCAAGGTTTTGAAGGCGCGTTGAAGGGAGCTTATTAGGTAGGTGATCGCGTTTCTTTTTCTCAAGTGGTTCTTCAGGCATAATGGTTCAATCAAAATGTATGTCATTTTGTATACCATTTAACATGGGATTGAGTGGTTGTCCATAGAGTCCATGCTGTATGCAATACAGCTAACTAACTGAATAACTGTGTAAAGTTACGGTAAATGGTACTCTATGGACAGCATGGTTATGGCGGATGGATGACTCTCCCTCCGCCAGCAACCAAAATCTCCCATCCGGGGTTTTTTTGTTGATGGCCGGGATATGCGATATCGCACCCTCGATAACAAACATGGGGGTCGAGCCAGAGTGAGCCCCGCGAACGCAAGCCACGGAGCACGGCGCAGCCGCGCGGACGTAATCCCTCTCCCTCCGCCAATTTTCTTTAGCTAGTATTGTTCATTAAATTCAAATAATTACGTGGATCGTGAATTTGCTTATCCCACACGTCTATCCCACACGCCGGTTGATCCCCAAAGCCCTTTCAAAGAGACCTCAGGGGACCACTCGGCAACTCCAGAGAGTCTAGGGTTGCCACCCTGTACTGAAATTCAGGTCCACGATCAGCCGATGATCGGTGATACACGTTACGCCCAATTCATCACATATGTCAGGCACTCGCCGGTTGACCCGTGTCTTAGTGGGCTTGCTACCCTCTTTACTAACAACTATCGCGCCGTGGTGCATCGCGGCGGCAACTAAGAATGGATCAGCGCCGATCCGCTCAAGTTCTTCTTCGTTCAAGTCCTCGCCATAACGGATCAAGACATCGGAAACGAGAATATCGCTTTCATCTGGATCGAGGACCAGCGCGTCCTGGTGGTCCCGCAACCAATCTCGAAGGCTTTCGTCATGTGGCTGGAGCTCATCCCATATTGGCCGAGGGACTTTGATCTCGCCTGCATCAGCATGGTGTGCAAGCCACTCCCAATACTCTGGCACCCGGTCAAGCGGGTAGTAATCCCGTTGCGCCGAGATGAACACGTTTGCATCAAGTAAGTGCAATGCCTACCCCACGCCTGCCCGTAGGCCGTCAAAGTTCTTCGCGTTCACCCCAAGAATACGCGATGCGCGGGTGTAGGTGAGGTTGCCCGCGTCGACGCCGCCCAGAACGGTCCGAATGAGAGCCGCGCCCAACTGGCTCTGCTTCGTGATGTAGAAAGTCGGGCCACCTTCCTGTTCTTGCATTCTTACCCGCTGACGTCGCCACTCGTCCTGGTAAGTCGCGTAGAGCGCCCACCAATCGACTTCATCTATCCGGTTGAGTTTCCAAAGCCTGTTGGCCACGGCGGCGCGGCTGACTTTGAATTGGCTGGCAAGAGAAACCATGGCCTCGGGAAGTTCCAACCCCACCACCCGGTCCCACGCTTCCACCAAGAAACCCCTCGGAAGTAGGAATTCAGCCGCAACAGCATTGCAAAATGCCTCGAGACCTCCGCGCGCGTCGTTTCCTGCAAACGGAGAAAGGTTACTGATCCCTTCTTCTCCCAACCACAGGTGAGCCAGTTCATGCATGAGGGTGAATGTACGCGCCGCTTTGGCGTCATTGCCGTTGATGATGATGAAGGGAGCAACCGGGTCTGCAAACGCGATGCCCCTGAATGCTTCTGGTTCGATATTGGTCTTGTAGCTGCCGAGATTGCCTTGAATGATTACAAAAATCCCGACTGCCTCGGCGCGCGCGCGCAACGCCCGGAACAGTCCGTCACGATCATTCATCCCACGCTGCAACTCAAACGGAAACCCGAGAACTTCTCGAATGTCATCAACGACCTCCCGTGGCGAACTGTCCACGCCAAGCCGCCCAATGAATGGCAATGGCTCCGGTTCGTCTCCGTCGTCGGCTATCAACTGGACGATCTCCCGTTGGCGCGCGCGCATCTTCCGCGTGAATGCCGCAAGGATGTTGTTATCCCCATCAGCGGGGTGATCTCCCACTGTTCGGAAGTCAGAGAGTTGTTCAGCTTGGGCGGGTGGTTCCTGTAGGTAGAAGGTGAGTACGGGTCGGTAGTACGCCTTCGCAAGGCTAGCGAGTTGATTTCGCGTTGGAACGTCAGCGCCATCTTCCCATACGCCAAGGCGCTCGGCAGCAGACTGCTTGAGGGTGTCCGATATCCCCGCCTTCCGCGCCGCACTTTCTAGTGGCAACTGCGCTTTTTCCCTAGCCCATCTTAGGACCGCAGGATTGATATGTGCTTTCATGCTGGCCATTGCCTTTCAGGGTAGACCATTTGTCTTGCGGATCAAACCTGTTGATCAAGAATGTTCAGCCGTACCGCAAAATGGTTAAGGAAGAGATATGGGGACACGGTATAATTGGCGCTTCTCTCTCACTGGCGATGTTCGTCACCGCCACACCCTAAATTTCGACTACGCCGAATGCGGCGCCTCACCTGCAAAGTCGCCGCCCTGCGACACATCGCCAATAAAGGAGATTATTTCATAAATAATATCCTGTAATTCTTTTGCCAGGCTCTCAAAATCCTCGAGATTGAAGGTATTGAGAGTGTATTCAATCCCTAATTCATGGCTTCGCCGACCTTTGGTTAAAACCGCATGTTCTTCCTTTTCGTCCACTGTCAGCCAACGGGAATGGACAAACAAATTTCGCTGAGCTTCGGCGGTGCGAACCCGCTTCATAATATCATCGAGCCTGGTAACAAATTGCCTATTTGTTGCCAATCTCCGAAACATGGCTTCGCAGATATCGGTGGTCTGTCTCAACGAAGTTGTGGCCAACAGAGCGTCGGACAGAATGAAAGCTCTGCCGCGCTGGCCAACAATTCTCGCGGCCAGGTCGCTAACGTACCCGTGCAATTTGGCGATATTGATACTGATTTGGCCGAGAGACTTCAGCATTTCATCTTCAATAGGCCGCATGATTCACCCCTTCAGGCGCACGCCGACACCGCCGCCAGGTTTAAACACCCGGACACAGCGGTCGGTATAACTTGCGACCATTTTGGATTTAGCGTTTCCGACCAGACTTTTGATCAATTGCATACCGGCTTATTCAACCATGCAGTTGCCGCAGTGAAGCCTCGAAGGCTAAATCGTTGTTCGATCGGAGTGCGACCGACAGGTTTGACGCGAATTGTCAGTACGCTTCCACTCTTGAGTTCCGGCACAATTTCTTTCGACAGCAAAAGCGGATTGCGAGCACGGTTTTGTGGGATAATGCGCAAAGCCCCATCGTCCACCCGGTAAATCACGTCACCGTCAAGGCCACGATAAAAAGGCAGCGGGACGAATGGATGGTAATCCGCTTTCATCGACAATTCCATTTTGCCAGTCTGATCGTTGTAGGATTGTTTAAGGTAACAGAATCCCGCGCCGGGTTGCTTTATTACCATCCAATCACCTGACTTGGTAACGGAGTTCTGGCGCTCCCAGTTGGTCCAGCTTTGGGCTGAGGCGATAAATGGTACGGCCCCAGCGAGTGCCGCAATTACGAAAAGACGCCCACCCATAATTAACCACTCTCCTTTGTATCAGATAGGCTAACACGACAACCAAACGGGGCGAAGTGCTTTTAGGTTGTTTGAGCGGATCAGCCGCTATCCCGGCGCATTTCCGCAAGCTTCACCCGCACCTCGTCTTTCTGCGCATCGGTCAGAGAGATATGGGGACAAAATACTTCGGGGCGGCACAAATGGGGTTGGTCTTGATTTTGTTCCGTTTTTGTGCTATAATTCTTCGGTAAGCTAAATTCATTTTGTACGTTCGATATCTGTCCGCAACTTGCCAATCTTCCCATTGTGGACGCATCAACAGACTATTTAACTTATAGCGCATGCGAGCGCTCGTGCTCTTGGAAATTGTGAATAGGTAGATCATCCCACGCTGGGCCGTGGCCTGTTGTGCCCGTGGCCCCCCATAAACCCACACGAAACCCCATAAACCCCCACAAACCCCCATGGCCAATTTCGGCAAAATATGTCGCACGGTTAAGAAAGACGTTGAACCACAGAACTAGAGAGGAGGACGTAAAGAGGAATGCGCGGCGCGCGGCAACAAAATCTCTGTGCTCTCTGTGCTCTCTGTGTTGGAAAACTTTTTGCTTCGGCTGCGCCGAGCTTGGATAAAAACCGTAACATTCCGGTAGGATCCGTAAGGAATAGTAATGAAACGGTATGGTCGTTTTCGGCGAAATATGTCGCATCGATGTGTACCTGGAGGGTGCGGCATACCAGGGGTGGTGGGGCAGTCTGACGGTGCTCCGAGCATCGACCGGTGCCTAGACCGGCGCCCGGCTGGCCAACCCGTATCCCCCACAGCCGGGCTGGGCACGTTTAGCGTCACAAACCGTCACAAACCGTCACAAACCGTCATAACCGTAAGGGGGGTCGCGAAATATGTCGCACGCGATTATCAGAATAAAACACACTGTAATATAGAAGCCCGAACTTCTATCTGAGAATTCTGTGATCCCGGTGTTTAAAAAACCCTACCGGGTGCCGCCGCCGGCTAATCGCTCTTTTCCATGATCGCCAGTAGATCGCCGACAAACGTTTCAGGATCGATGGGTTTGGTAATATAGCCATTGGCGCCCCGTTCGGCGGCCTGGACCTTCCAATGCTCGGCGTCGCGGGCGGAGACCATGACAATTGTGGTATCGCCGAGGGATTTGTTGGCCCGGATTTCGTCGCAAAGCTCGAGCCCGTCCATGGTCGCCATCATCAGATCGGTGATGATGCAATCGGGTTTCATGGCGGTGATGCTCGAAATGGCCTGATGCCCGGCGAGGGCCGCCGACACCTCGTGACCAGAGGCTTCGATCAAGACTTGCATCAATTGGATCATGTCATCGTCGTCGTCGACTATGAAAAATTTCAACGCTGCTCTCCTCTTGGTGGCGCCGGCAAATCCTGGGCATTTTCCGCCCGCCAATCCCATAATGTCTAATCGGCACGCAGCCGTCAAAGTCGAATGTCCGAGACGGCAACTGTGACTAGGATCACGGTGGTGCGCTTTACAAACACAACAACCCCGGACAATACTTTCGCCGACCAGCCCCTTTTTGGCAATTTGGGGAAAAACACAGGTGAGGAAACAAATTATGGATCAGGCAGTGACCAAGACCTTGAAGATTGACGGCGACAGTCATTTTTTTCCGCCGGTGGATTTCACCGATATCGCTGAACGCTCGGGCGTGCCGGAATCGGCGATCAACGTTTTGTTGCGCGATACCGAAGTGTTTGCGGACCTCAACGCCCGGCGCGGCGGCTTTAAGGCCACCAAGGCCGGCCAGAAGGTGGGCGTTGTCGCCCAGGCCGGTACCCCGTCGCGCGCGTCGGGCGGACCGATCGGTCATGGCATTGCCGAACAACGGGTCGAGCTGTTGCCCGAAACCGGCTTCGACATGCAGGTCCTGATACCCGACGGAATTTATGCCAACGCTTTCGGATCGCCCGTCGGACGGGATTGGGGGCCGGGTCTGCATCTGGCCCTGAGCATGTCCTACAACAATGCCGCCGCCGCCGCGCAAAGGGAATATCCCGACAAACTGATCGCTTGCGGCATTGTGCCGTTCGGGTCCGAGGATTTGGATGTCTGCATCGCCGAGGCCAAGCGGGCGGCGGGCGAATTGGGCGTCAAGGCGCTGATGATCAATTCCAATTGGCGCGGCGAAAATTGGGATTCGCTGGAGCTGTATCCGTTTTGGGATGTGATGAACCAATTGAACGTGCCCATCTATGTGCACGGCAACCCGTTCCTGTGCCGGGTGCACGATCATGTGCCCAGCAATTTCACCATCGGCTGGGAGCGCATGCGGCGTCTGCACATCTCCAACTATCTAGGCTTCGGTTTCGAATATATGGTCAATCTGGCTTCCCTGACCTTGGGCGGTTTGCTGAAGGATTTCCCAAACCTGCGCTTCGCGTTTTTTGAATCCGGCGCCTCGTGGCTGCCCTGGGCCATGTATACCCTCGACCGGGTCTTTGGGGTCGAGCCGCAATGCGCGCGCTGCGAAATCAAACCCAGCGAGCATATCCGCCAATCCTGTCTGATCGGCGCCGAGCCGGACGAGGATACGCTGGCCGGCGCGGTTCAATCCATCGGCTCCAAGAACTTTGTCCTCGGCTCCGATTATCCGCACGCTCCCAGCACGTTCCCCAACACGGTTACCGGACTGATGGCTATGGAAGGGTTGTCGGACGAAGCCAAGGAAGACATCGTCGGAGGCAATCTGAAACGCCTGTTTAATTTGTAGGTGCGCGGGAGCACCCCTATTCCAGGGACGTAGTTTGCGGCGATTCATCGGGCCGGATGACATCCCAGTCGGCGAGCCCTTGGCTGTGCGAGGATTCCTCAAACTCGTCGCCATAGGTGCGATGCGTCCAGCGGTTGGTCGCCATGATCCAAATGTCCCGATAGCCCATTTCGCTTTCGTCATTTTGGAAAATATCGGTAGCGTTGTGCCACATATGGGCGTCTTCGTTGCAAACCGCGTAGCCTTCGGGAACAACGTCTTCGAAAAACACCTTGCCGCCGCCGGTGGGCAGAAACTGGCTGGCGCCACCGACAATATTGTGGCGCCGGAACACGGCGACGATTTGCAAATCCTGGCCGTCCCGGTGCGGACCCTCGGTGACCGTGATGCCGGCAATATCCTCGGTCGTAATGACGCGGATCTGGTGCAGTTTGACGTGCCAGTCAATGGCGGTATCGAACTCAAACGACTGCAGGATAGCATCCACTTCCGGCTCCGGATCGATGTCCAGGGGCGCCAAAATACGATCGATGCCGCCGACCGCCATGTTGAACTCTGGCGATTGCAGGAACACCCGGTGCGGCTGAAACTCACAGCGCCACATTTTGCCGTCCCAGGAAAACCGGAGATCGTCATATTTGCGGTAGCGCTGCTTGCCGCCCGCTGCCCGCCCACGCCCCTCGCCGCAATAATTATCGAGCGGCAGGGTATCGAACGCGTCCATGGTGCGCTGGGATATGGCGTGGCCGAACGGCTTGACGCTAAATCTTTCCGGCCCAAGTCCGGTCAGGTGATTGATGTCGTCGTCGCCGATGAGATTATGTTTAAGGGGCATGTCTGGATCTCCTTTTTACCGGTCGTTTGATTTTAGGCTTTCAGCATCCGGGCTTATTGGGCGGCTGGCTGGTAGGCGTCCATAAGGCTCTCCGGCCGCCGCCTGCCTTCCGACAAAAGACGCTCAAAAATCCGCAGCGCGGTATCGATCATGTCCCGATATTCCGGCTTTACGGGCGCGACATGTTCGGTTTGCGGCAAAATTCCGGTGCTTTGCTCCAGCGTCTTATGCCATTGGGCTTGGCTTTGCACTTCGTGGGGCTTCCATTCGCGGATCGGGCCGGGTTTCCAGCGCAGCATGTCTTCCGAAAACTCCAGGCCAAAATGATCGCAGTATTCGCGCAAAGTTATTTTCGGCCAGGCACAAAGATTTTCAGCGTCGATCACATAGGGGGTTTCGGGCGAGAACTCCTTGACCCGTTCAAACAGCTCCGCCAATGCGGTAAAGCCGAATTCTTCGTCGGTGAAGTCCGGTTTTATCTTAATCAGCGAATGATAAACCTGCTCCGGGTTGCGGATCAAAAAGGAATGGGAGGCCCGCCCGATAAATTCCCGGGTGACATAGGGGACCGCCTGGAAGGCAAGCTCCTTAACGAACAATGCGCGCCCCGAGTGGTTCAGAATATTGTTTTCGACAAATCCGCCACTATGGTTTTCGAGCCCGGCATACGCGCCGTACCGGTTGTTCCGCGACTGGTTCGAAAAATAATAACTGTCTGTGAACGGCTCGTGCAGGAGCGTCATGTCAACGCGCTGCTGGAAGGCCTTTTCAAACGCCGTTGACGAAGAGCGCGGCACGCACCAGAGCATTAATATGGTCTTATGGGGATCGGCTGAACTCACCTGACGCTTCCTTTGTATCTATCTGGAACCAATGGCCGGCTGGCCCGGCGAAACACTGAACGAGAACACGTCGGCAAATTCTTCACGCCGCCAGCACAAGGAGGCCTCGCCATCCTCCAGCGCCACCACCGCCGCCCTTGGCCGGATGAAATTCGTTGCTCTGGATACCGTGTAGGCGCCGGAATCTTCGATCAGCACCAGATCGCCTTCGGCGATGTCATCGCTAAGCGATTTTGCTGCCGACAAAATGTCGCCCTCATAACAAAGCGGTCCGCCAACCCGGAAACGGGTTTTGGGCGCATCGGACGGCGCCACTTCGCGAATTCCGTGATCTTCGTGCATGGCGATGGTTGGCATAAGATTGAGCCCGGCGTCGACGATAACCCAGCTCGCTCCGCCGGTTTCTTTGACGCTGGAAACTGCTGCCAACAGCGCCATCGCATCGGATACGATGGCCCGGCCTGGCTCGCAATAAAATTGAACACCGCTCAAGCCGTGTTGGTCGCGCAACGAGGATACCGCGGCGGCGAAGTCGCGAAGCGGAAAGCCTTCGGATTGCGCATCCAGATTATCGCAGCCATGGAAAGCCAGGAGGCCACGAAGCGGTCCCAGGCGCTCTCTTCGAATGCCGTCAACGCCGAACCCGCCGCCGATATTCATGCGCTCCAGGGGATTGTTGACCGCAAAGGCGGCGGCAAACGCGAAGAGCCGTTCCAGGGATTGAGCAAAGGCGTCCACATCCGTGATCTGGGAGCCCAAATGGCAATGAAATCCGATGATCCGAAGGTGCGAAAGCGCCGATATTTCCGCCGCCGCCGCTTCGGCAGCGCCGCCCGGAACGGTGTAACCAAATTTCGATTCGAACGCGGCGCGCTCCGCCATTTTGTTATAAGTTGGATCGGCTCCCCGATAGATAGCAACGCCGGGGTTCAGCCGGAGACCCACGTCGATTGACCGGTCGCGATCTTTGGCAATTCTGTTCAGCCGGCGGGCTTCATCGATGCTGTCGAGATTGATAAAGACACCGGCGTCGATGGCGCGTTCCAATTCCGCCGCCGTTTTGTGGGGACCGTTGAAGGTTATTTGATCGCCCGGAAAACCAAGTTCCAGGGCCAACTCCATCTCGTAGCCGGAAACCACGTCGGCGGCGCAGCCTTCTGCTTTCAAGGCGCGCACAAGGTTCGGCAAATAATTTGTTTTGACCGAATACAATATGGTGCAATCCAATCCACCGGCCGCAAATTCGCGTTTGAAGTCGCGGTAATTCTGCCGCAGCCGGTTCATGTCGAGGACATGGGTAGGCGTGCCGAATTGGCTGGCGATCTTGGCCAGTATCGCCGCCTCGCCGGGGGAATGCCAAAAAGCGCCCCCGTCCATGGAGCTTAGGGCATCTGCGTCTGCCAGATGGACGTCGTTCATAAAACCTCACGGATACTTAGCAGTAAAATACTCTGTAAACGGGTAAATTATATTCATGAATAATGCCGATTACGTATAAAACGATTATCACACCATATTATTACTCGCAATAAAATAATACCTTAACATAGTAAATATATATAATTACATATAAAAATTGCATAATTAGCGGACGAATATATTCGCCATTCAATCTATATCTGAATGTGTCTCAACAAATAAAAATATTTTAACCTATTGAATTTTATTGTTTTATTTATAATTTTGTTGCGCGGCACCTTACGAGATACCGGTGGCCGGACTTAGTGCGGAGCGCCAACAGATTCCAAATTGGCTATTCTGTCGATAAAAATTAGCCGCCACAAACCAGGGGCTCTTGCCAGAAATACAATGCGGCTAAAACGTGTATTTATAGAATCAATTCAGCTGGGCACGCTGGTATTCAAAGGCGATGATTGTGGCGGCGAAGACAAACAAGACGACCGATATCGACGCGGTTAGGAAATAGCTGCTATCCCCGGCATAGGATATTCCGCCGATCAGGCTGCCAGCCGCGACACCGATCTGGAAGGCGGCGTTGATGAAACCATTCATACTGCCGCGCTCGGTCGCCGCCACCTCCTGCATCAGGCTCGAGATCAGCAACGGCATAATCATCGCCCGCCCAAACGAGAATATGGAAAACACCACAATCTGTATCACCAGGGTTTCGGACGCGCCGGCGGCAAACAGCGTAACAATACCGGTGACCAGGCTGCTGGCAATCAAGATGCCTTTGGTGCCGCCCAATTTTTTTGCCAGATTTCCCGATAGCATCGCGCCCAGGACGCCCAATATACCGCCGATCAGGAATATCATGCTGATGCCGCTGGATTGGTCCAAGGCAGCCGCATGTTCCCAAAGCCAATCGGGATACAAAGCCATAAATTCAAAGATAGCTATCATAACGATGATGAAGGAAAACAGGCCGAAGAAAATCTTTCGGTTGATTGCGAAGGATGTGTATTTCTCCGCATAGATTTTGGGTGTGATTTTGCGCTGCTCGCGGTTTGAAAACTCCGCGTCGCCAATCATCCAGACAGCGCCGGCCACCACCAAAGAAACCACCGCCAGTCCGAACAAGGGCACCCGCCAGGAAAACTCGGCGGCGGCCAAAATGGCCAGCGGCATGATCACCATTGGCGCCACCGCCGGCGCCGATGAAACATAGCCGACAATAACCGGGCGCTCTTTTTCTGGATAATAATCGGCAACCGCGGCAAACACGGATGCGCCCATCATGGGCGTGAAGAACCCGGCGGCGGCCCGCCAGAGAATAATCAGATAGGTGTTTTCCGCCAATCCCATCAACAAGAAAGTTGCCGCGCAACCTATGCTGCCGATCAGCAGAAACCGCCTTGGTCCGTATTTGTCAATAAATGGGCCCAGCAGAATATTGGCGGCAAAGGCGAGCACCGGATAGGCAATCAACACCGTCGCGCTTTCGGCGCCGGACAATCCGAACTCGGGGCGCAAGAATGGCAGCAGCGGTAAGATTAATATGATGTTCGCGTTCACCACAAACAACGACGTCCAAAGCGCCGCCAAGGTGATCATCCGGTTGTCGCCAAGCAATGTTTTCATTCGGATGCTTTTTGGGGATGGTAACGCCCGCGGTCCGGGCAGACCTTGCCTGAACCTGGGGTGACGTCCGGTTTCCAATCGCGCCCCGTCACGCAATATCTATCTATACGTCAATATAAAAAGATTCTGATATTAATGCGAGTTGTTTTCTATTTTTACGAAGATTAAACAAGGATACATAACATCAAAGCGGGATAAGCGTGGGTGCGCTCTGCCTCCAGTTCTGCAAATTATCCTTGATAGCGCCTTGGTTCTTCTTGTGCGGCGGCGCGCCAATCTCTCAGGCTTGACCCGCGCTCCGCAGCGTCAGCGCATCGCTGCCCCGGCTTACCTGAATGAAACGCACACTTTTGTGCTTTTCCAATTCCGCCATCAGGGTCTTCAGCGGCTGGTCGGAGCCCAGATATTGCCGCGCCGGGCCGGCGACGCGCATGGCTTCGATTTCTTGATCGCCCTGCATGATAGCGCGCAGCAGCATGTCCTCGTCGGAGACGCCAGCACCGCCGAACTTGGCCCGCGCATCCTTGAGCGACATCTCCTGGGCGGCCACCGTCTTCATTGCCGCCAACTCCTTGGCGCGCGGATTGGCGAGCAATTTATCGCGTAACTCTTCGTCCATTTCCAGATAGCCGGCGTCTTCGCCGTAGGCCCCTTGGGCAAACCGGATCAGCTCGTCGAGCACCAATTTATAGCGCTCCCCGGTGGACACGTTGAGGGCCGCCTGGGTGCACATATATTGGGAATGGGGCGTGATCATCATCGGATAGCCGAGATCGGCGCGGATCGCCACACTTTCGGTGATCACCTCGTCCAATCGGTGATCCATACCGATACCGGCAAGCTGAAAGCGGAGATTGGAAATCACGCCGCCCGGTATCTGATGGATATATTGGGCCTGGTCGTATTGCATGGGCGCACCGATGGGCATGCCGTCTTGGGCAGCGATGGCGCACAAGCGCCGGGCGATATCGCTGAGCAGCTCTTCATCTAGATTATGGGAGTGGCCCATCATCCGCGCGTTGCGTGCTGTCGACAGAACCGATGGCTGCGCCGAGCCTTCGGCCAGCGGCGGAATTCCCGTATGCAAGGTGGGAACCCCAAGCGCCAGCGCCTCCATATACACCAGCGGCGCTAAGCCGGTGGTGCAGTGGGAATGCACCTCCACCGGGATTGCGCCGGCGTTCTCGGCAATGATCGGCAGCAGAGTGCGGATGCGGTCCGGGGTCATCAAGCCGCCCTGGTCTTTCAGGTAGATAACATCCGGCTCCCAGGCCGCCACTTCCCGGGTCTTTTGTGCGAAATGTTCGTCCGTGTGGCGCGGCGAGATGGAATAGCAAATAGCCGCCGCCGTATCCATGCCCACATCTTTGATGGCCGGTATCAGATCCGGAAAGTCGCGTTTGATCTGATCGTGGGTGTTGCTCATGATCTGCACCCGCTGCAATGCGCCCATCTCCGCCAAAATCTTAAAAAACAGCTTGCCCAGTACCGGCGGCGTCGGCGTTCCGAACAAGTTGAGATTGAGAGTGCCGCCCATGCAGGCCTTTTTGGCGTTGGGCATTTTTTCCGCCAGCGACGCCATCAGCGCCCAGGGGTCTTCTTTCAGGTCGCGGATGATCTTTTTGAAATAGATAGCGTTGGCGGGTACTTCAATCACATCGAAGCCGGCCCGGTCCATATCGGCGGCGACCGCCTCCATCATGCCGGAGCGCATACCCGACGCCCACAGGCTTTGGGAGCCGTCGCGGAACGTGGTGTCGACGAATTTAACGTCCATCAGATTTGCTTACCCCCTGCTAATCTAAGCGCCGATGCCGGTGGCCAGCCAATAGGCGCATTCCGGTCCCAGCTCTTCCAGCGCACGCGTCTCGTAGGCTTCGACATCGGCGGCGGTCAAAGTATCGGTCCAGCGCTTGTTGGTGCCCTTGTTGACGAACACTTGGGCGCCGCCGTCCCACAGCGCGCCGCCCATGGGCGTCGAGTTGGGGGCATTGTTCTTCATGTGGTTGAAGGTGCAATGGCGCACATAATCGTCCCACTTGCCCTTGGTGATCGAACCCACATCGTAGCCCAGGAACTCGCCGATGGATTCCATTTCGCCTTCCATATCGTTCTTGAGGTTTTGGTAGTGGACGAAGCGGACGTTGGGCAGGTGGCGAATTTCCCACCAGGTGCGGACATTCTCCCAAAATGGCCAGAACGGGAAGCCGTCGTCGCGCAGCCAGTCGTTGAAATATTCGCGCAAATCGGATGTCCTGGGCGGCTCGATATTGGGGCCGAACTGAACTGGTTCGGCATCCAGGGCATCATAAAGAATGTTGTTCAGATTGGCGTGGTGGTTGTACATACTCCAAAGCACATCGCGGCCATCGCGGGCCACATAAAGATATTTGGCCATGGGCGAAAACACCAAGGCATCCACCGGCAGATGGGTCTTCAAGAAGCGGCGATGGGTCTGCGCCTCGATCATCGGCATTTTTATATCCAGCGATGGAATGCGGAAATCCACCCATTGGGAAATATCGCCGATCGGCTTGTCGTCGGTCTCCCCTTCAAAGATAAACTGAGCCACGATCTGCTGCATCCAGGTGGTGCCCGCCTTGCCATAGGACGAGATGAATACGTCATCGCCGCGGAACTGGAAATTGTTCCAAAAGGTCGAATCCATGGCAAAATTTTGATACTCCCGCGTTTTCCGCGGCAAGCCTGAATACATATCCATCGCCTGTTCTCCTCTGACTTGCGCCATTTCATTTGTTATGGGGCGCCATGCCGTGCAACCATACAGCCCCGGCATAGAAGACGAAAGCCACGCGCAATGAAAGGACATTCCATGCCCAGCGGAACCATGACCAGCGGAACCAGCTATCTGTCCCCCAACGGCGCCAACCTGATCGAAGGCGAAGGCCCGCCCACCTGTCTTGTCGCCGCCACATTGGAAGGCGTCGTCACCTTGGAGCGGGACGGCCCCGGCAACCCTTGGACCTCCACCGCGCGATCCCTGAACGAGCGCCATGTGGGCGCGCTTGTTTATGAGCCGGTCTCGGGCAAGCTGTTTGCCGGCGCCCATGCCAATGGCGGCATGTGGGTGTCGGACGATGGCACCGGTGAAAGCTGGCGGGCGATCAACAAAGGCCTCGACCGCCCCCACATCTATTCCCTGACGGCGCGCACCATCGGCGATTCGGTGACTTTGTTTGCCGGAACCTCGCCTGCGGGGCTTTACCGTTCCGACGATCTTGGGCAAAGCTGGTCCGAGATCCCGTCCATCCACGCCGTGCCCGACACCGACAAATGGACCTTCCCGCCGCCGCCCCATATCCCCCACGTGAAAGACATCGTCATCGATCCCGGCGTGCCCACGACCCTCTATGTGCTTGTCGAGCAGGGCGCGCTTTTGAAATCCACCGACGACGGCGCGACATGGTGCGAGCTTGCCAGCTATTCGGACCCGGACGAGATCGCCTATCGGGATGTGCACCGGCTTCTTATTTCCGACAACGATACCGCCCTGATGTATCTGGCGTCCGGCGAGGGTCTCTATACCAGCCGCAACGGCGGCGGCGATTGGAGCCATCTGATGCAGCGCGGCGAGCGCATGGGCTATCCCGATTTCCTGTTCTTCGATCCCGCCGATGACCGCACATTATATATGGGCGGCTCTTACCGGAACCCGGGCTATTGGTACGAGGCCGGCAAGGCAGAATCGGCGATTCTGCGCTCCACAGATGGGGGGCAGAGCTGGCTGGAATTGAACAACGGCCTGCCGGACCCGGTGGTTGGCGCCTTTGAAGCCATGAGCATGTACCACTGGCCGGGCGGCATGTTGCTCAGCGTCGGCACGGCGACCGGCGAGATTTACACCTCCGAAGACGGCGGCGCCGGCTGGACCCTAGTTGGCGAAAACGTAACGCCGATCTCCAAGGACGACCATCATTTGCCGTTTCTCGAGGGCGAGGCGTTGGAGCGGGCGAAAGAGTTGCTGAACCCATAGTCCACCTTACGTGGGACTGGCCCAACGGCTCAGCCCGGCTGAGGATCGCATTTACCTTATTTAATTCGTGACAGTACACGAATTAAACTGCAACCCGGCTTCCCCTTGGCGCGTTGATCCCTGTCGCGCCGGCGGGTAGGGTTTGCATATAGAACATCCAGGGAAGGAATATCGCCATGGTCCAGCAAGCGCTCGCCAAGAAAGGCAACTTTTTCCATATCTATGATTTCCGTGTGAAGGCCGGAAAGGAGGAAGAGTTCATCGAAAAATTCGTCGAATTTGATTATTCCGATGCCAATCCCATGCATAAATCCGCGGCCCAGGTGAAGGACGGCGTGCTGCTGCGCCACACCGAAGATTCGCAGCGATTCTATCTGATCGCCGAATGGGCTGATGTGGCGGAACATGCTCGAATTCTAGTCAAGCTGAAGGACCTTCACCCAGAATTCGTCGGGTTGATCGAAGACGCCGACAAGGGCGCATTTACGCCGGACTATGCCGAAGTGGTCAGTTCCACCCCGCAAGAAATCCTCGACGCCGCAGCCGCCGAATAAGGCCCCGTTTTCCGGGTTATAACGAGGCAGGGTATGGGTGGCTGGGATTCAAAGAATTGGAGGCGCGCGCTTTTATTTATGCAATCGTGAATTAACGAAGTCAAACAAGGCCTTTTCATACGCGGAAACCACCCCATTCTCGGCGCCGATATATCCGGTAACGCTCTTACCAGTAGCCAGCTTTCTTTCTACTGCAGTAAGGTTTCCGGAATGAAAACTATGGCCAGCACCTTGGAAAAATACCAGCTTGAAATCGTTCCCTGCATTCTTCTGGCGAATAACCCAGTCCTCGATCGAAATTTTATTGTTCATCCAGCGCGCAACCCGCTTCCATAAAAAATCGTCTTCTCGAACACCGCCCCAATTATCTTGGTTACCGTAATATAATCTGACCGGGACTTTCAAATTAGGTTTACCCAGGCCGCCCGCCGCCATTCCTTCAGCTATAATCGCCCTAATTTTATCATCTCCGCTGACGCATTCGAGAGCATTAACAACGGCCATTCCGCCATTTGATTGACCGTATAGAAAAATGTTCTTGGTATCGAAATCATCGCTGTCTAGGGCAAAACCAATAGCGCCCTTCAAAACCTGAATGATCATCCTTTGCTTGCCAATATTGGATACGTTGCGATTGATCCATTTGGGATCGTCAAGGCCGTTCATTCTAAATGCATCAAATGATACGGTTGCAAACCCGTGCTCCCGGAACATGGATACGCGGCGACCATCGGCCTCGGTAAATCCAGCGCCGTCATGTGCGTAGACCATAACAGGGGGGTTGGTGGTATTTTTTGGCAACCACGTTTTCACCAGAGAGTCTTGATGATTAAACTGGGCCAGCGAGCCAGAAACGGTCTTCCAATTGGCGCGGCCAGTTTTAATCAGCTGAAACGGTGATTTTTCACGGCTCCCGCAACGATCCTCCGAGGGCGAGCGGCTTAGAACAACACCACTTCCCCCATACACCGAGTGGAGCTCGGAGAATGATATGAAACCATCACTATCGGTATCCAACGACGTAAATGGTCGCCGGCCCCTCCATTCGTCAGTAGATATTTTATTGTCCCCATTTCCATCACGTCGCTTCATGATTATATGGGCGGGCGGTAATTTTCGCTGGGCGTTGGCGTTGTTTGATAGAGAAGACATTCCTGAGACGAAACAGGCCATCACAACATATATTATCAGGACAGGTATTCTCATGGGTTCGCCGCCGTTACAGTGGTTAATTATCGCTACTCTAAATATAGCATTGGGAAGAACAAGGTCACAAAATACGCTTTGCCCAAAACCTCTAACGTCTCAGCGTCTCTGCGGTTCAAATTTCTTCCATTTTTAGCGACGCCGCCCGATGAATATCAGGATTAATCCCAGCACTGCGATGCCGCCGCCATAGTAGGTCCACCGGATATCGTTGATCATAAAGCTGCGAGACGGCCATCGGATGACGTCTAATCCTTGACCAACAAACAACAAACCCAAGGCGATTAATATCCCGCCTCCAAGCACAAGAATAATTTTCATTCTTCCACTCCTCTGTGATCTCTGCGGTTCAACCGTCTTATCTCAACCAGGGGGAGTGCCCCATCGGGGCGCCCGGCTGGCGTCTTATCGCACCGCGCTTAGCGTCGCCAAGTCCGGCGCCAGGTGGCCGTAGTGGCAGCCGATGGCAACCACCGCCGGGCGCACGTCATTCAATCCGAAATCGGTCATTGGTTTCGCTCCTTGTATTTAAGCCTGGCGCCCGGAAATGGCCCGGCGCGCCGCAATCAGGTTTTAAAAAACGCCTTCAATTCCTGATGGGTTTCGCCCGGTGCATCTTCGGGCAGGAAGTGGCTGCTATCCAATCCCCGGCCCCTGACGTCGGCGCATTTTTCCCGCCACACATCCAACATGTCGAAGTTTTGGCCCATCAATCCGGGCGCGCTCCACAAAACCAATGTGGGGCAGCCCACCTTGCGATCCTGATCCGCCTCGTCATGGACAAGATCGATACCGGCAGCGGCGCGGTAGTCTTCGCAAGTTGCGTGGATGGTAGCCGGGTCCGAGAAACAGCGAATATATTCGGCCATGGCGTCCCCGGTGAAACAATCGACCGACTTGGCCGCAGCACCGATGCGGCGCACGTAATATTCCGGGTCCGCGCCGATCAGGCGTTCGGGGAAATCAAAGCGCTGGATGAGAAAAAACCAATGGAAATAGCCGGTCGCGAGGGTTTGGTTGATGTTCCGGTACAAGGTGAGCGTGGGCACGATATCCAGGAGCGCCATGGCTTTGACGGCACCGGGATGATCGAGCGCCATACGATGGCTGACCCGCGCCCCCCGGTCGTGGCCGGCGACGAAAAACTCGTCATGCCCCATAGACTGCATCACCGCCACCTGATCGGCGGCCATGGCGCGGAAGGAATAGGCGCTATGGTCGTCGCCGCCATCCGGTTTGAACGAATCCCCATAGCCGCGAAGATCGGTGGCGACCACGGTGAAATCTTCGGCCAGCCTCGCCGCGATCTTGTGCCACATGACATGGCTCTGCGGGTAGCCGTGTAGCAACAACAATGGCGGCCCGTCGCCCGCGGTAAAAGTGCGGATGGTTCCGGCGCCGATGTCGATATCAGACTGGCTGAAATTTTCGAACATGGCCGCATCATGGCGCGCAGGCGTTCAAAATGAAAGCCGGCGTTCGCCCCTTGCGCCGGGCGCTCAACAGACTATTTAAGAGACAGTGTTCTTTGACAATTTGAAGTCTGCGGCCGGCCCGTTCCGGCGCCGCCAGCTATGCGCAAAATCGGTATGTTCCGGTATGTTCCGTTAGGAATAGTAATGAAACGGTATGGTCAAAACTCAGAATATATGTCGCAGCTTGGTGTCCCATTTGGGGCCGGCATACCAAGGATGGTATGGGGCGGTAGAGGCTCTGCTGGGCGGCGGCTTATGGATCCGGCGCGGCCTTGCTCATTCCGCCGCCTTGGCTCCCGCGCCGCCCGCCGTTACGGTGTTCCAAGCGTGCGTCGGGATGGATTTGTTGGCGCCCTTATCGCGCTGGATGTTGGGCGGGTCTTCGCCCCGCTCCATGGCTTTCAGGGCGTCCCGGAATTGCTGGCGCAGCATGGCCACGCCAACGTCCGAGCGGCCCAGATGTTCGAGCCCGTGCACCGAAATGCGGCGCTGGCTTTCCTGGGCCTCCATATCGTCCGGATGGCGCTGCTTCTCCTCGTAAGGGCGGCTGCGAAAATTGCCGGGGCGGATATCGGTGATGGTGTCGGTGCCGGGTTTCCAATCTTCCAGCGGCACGCCGTCCTTGGCCGGCCAGGCGACAATGGTCAGGGCGCAGATGGTCTCGTTATCCACCGGCACGCAGAAACTAAGCTCGGTAGCGCGCTCTTTGGTTTTAACGTCCGTGCCGGGCTCGTGGATGGACGGGATCAGCATAATATTGGGCAGGCACGCCTCGCCGAAACGCTCCAACCGGTTGCCGTTCGGCAAATCCCGAAGCATGTGATAGCGCACGCCCAAGGGCGTTTCCTCGAAGCTGATTTCCGGCGCGCCGGGCGCCGTCACGGACGAGCCGAACTGATCGCCGGAAATGGCGGCGTGCAGTTGCAAAAGATGATAGGCATCGACAACATTTTCGAACGCCTGCAACCAGTTGCAGTCGCGCACGAAGCCAACCGAATGATCTTCCCAAAGACGCATGCCGCGCAGCACCACGTCATCCCGCCCGGCCACGTCGATAATGTCGTACATGGGAAACAAGGGCTGCAATTCGGGCGGCCCCATATAGATGAACACCAAACCGCCAAATTCGTGCACCGGGTAGGCCGGCTGCCAGACATCCATCTTGGCCACCATGTCGGGCTCTTCGGCAGGCATGTCGGTGCATTGGCCTTGCGCATCGAACAGCCAGCCGTGGTAGCAGCAGCGGATGCCGCCAGCTTCGATCTGGCCATATTCCAGCGACGTGCCCCGGTGCGCACAATGCAATTCCAGGCACCCCACCTGGCCGGAGGGACCCCGAAACACAACCAGGTCTTCGCACAAAATACGCACCCGGCGCGGCAGGCTGGCATCGCCATGGGCCAAATCGCCCGACAGGCACAAGGGCTGCCAGTAGCGGCGCATCAATTCGCCCATGGGCTCGCCGGGCCCAACCAGGGCAAGGCTGTTATCGGCGGCGGGAACATGGAAACCGTAGCGTGATTTCATGGCGGCTCTCCCCTTGATTGGCGCGGCAATGATGGTATCCCATCCGATTTCCATGCGCCAGCCGCGCCGCCATGGCGGGATTCGTGCTTAAGGCCAGGTTGGTGTAGGCTGGGGGCATACCAGAAAACAGGAGGCGGAAATTTTACTCAAGTCAGAATTTGTAAATATCAACGAAATTTACGTGCCTGCGGAGCGGCGCAAGGAAATCCAGCCTGAAAAGGTTGAGGCCGAGGCAGAGGCGATGATGGAAGACGACGACGAGCAGCCGATTCAAGTGCGCCGCGGCAAGGACCGCTTCGTACTGGTTTCTGGCGTCAACCGGCTGGAGGCTTCCAAAGCCCTCGGCGAGGAAACCATTCGCGCCTATGTCGTTGGCGCGCGTCTGCACTGAAACACCTGCAATCGAAACAGAATTGAGAGCCGTCATGAAATATTTGCGTAATTTTGCCCATTTACGCCGGGTTCTGGTGATTCCGGTTATTGCCGCCGGGGTATTGTTTTTGGCTGGCGCCGGTGCAGCGGTGGACGACGAAAAGGTGGGCGTCATCACCACTATTAACGGCTCCGCGTTCGCCATGCAGGACGCGGCGCCGAGAGTGCTGGCCAAGGGCGCCGGTATTTTTCTCGGTGATGTATTGTCCACCGGCAAAGGTGCCAGATTGGAAATCCGCATGATCGATGATGCCAAATTTACTTTGGGCGAGCGGACCCTGTTCGTGGTCGAGAAATATTTCCTGGAACAAGGCCAGGGCAATGCCGCCATCCGGCTGATGACCGGCGCCGTCAAGGTGGTGACCGGAAAAATCGCCCAGTTGAAAGCGCGCCCGTTCAAGCTCCACACCAGCGTCGCCACCATTGGCGTGCGCGGCACCACCTTCTGGGGCGGGCTGCTTGATGGGGTACATCAATTTGCATTGTTGGGTGGACACGCCATTAGCATCGAAAACAAGGCCGGACGGGTGGAGATTACCAAGGTTGGAGTAGGCGCCAAGGTCGCCAGCGACGATACCCCGCCATCCACGCCCCGGACCTGGCCCCGGGGAAAGCTGGACCGGGCCGCCGCTATGACGGCGGTACGTTAGGCGGCGTGGACCGGCTGGACGCTAGGCTAAAAATTGCGAACAATGGGGTCCAAACGGCCGGACCTTAAGGAAAGAGATCAAGCATGAGCAACGACACCGAAATCGTTATCGCCGGCGCCGCCAGGACGCCCATCGGCGCCTTCAATGGCGCCTTTACCGGGACGCCGGCCCATGATCTGGGCACGGCCGCCATCACCGCC
This sequence comes from Rhodospirillaceae bacterium, assembly GCA_018674495.1. Taxonomy (GTDB): domain Bacteria; phylum Pseudomonadota; class Alphaproteobacteria; order Rhodospirillales; family UBA2165. The sequence goes on from JABHAA010000132.1 coordinate 24,035, forward strand.
GCTATTGAGCGCGCAGGTATCGAGCCATCGGAGGTTGCCGAAGTCGTCCTCGGCCAGGTATTGGGCGCCGGCGCCGGCATGAACCCGGCGCGCCAGGCTGCCATGAACGCCGGCATCCCCGCGACAAGCACCGCCTTCGGAATCAATCAGGTGTGCGGATCGGGCCTTCGCGCGGTGGCCATCGGCGCCCAATCCATTCGGGCCGGCGACGCCGCCATCGTGGTTGCCGGCGGCCAGGAAAACATGAGCCTTTCGCCGCACGCGGCGCCCATGCGTACCGGCACCAAGATGGGCGCCTTGGAGTTGGTCGACACCATGATTAAGGACGGATTGTGGGACGCTTTCAACGGCTATCACATGGGCATAACGGCGGAGAACGTCGCCGAGAAATGGCAAATTTCCCGGGACCAGCAGGATGCGTTCGCCGCCACCTCCCAAGCCCGCGCCGAGGCGGCGCAAAAGGCCGGCCGCTTCACCGAAGAAATCGCCCCGGTCACGGTAGCCAGCCGCAAGGGCGAGGTGGTTATCGATAAAGATGAATATCCGCGCAGCGGCGTCACCGCGGAAAGTCTGGCGAACCTACGCCCGGCCTTCGACAAGGACGGCACCGTCACCGCCGGTAACGCATCGGGCATCAATGACGGCGCCGCAGCGCTGGTGCTGATGCGCGCCGATGACGCGGCAGCGCGCAGCCTGCAGCCGCTGGCGCGCATTAAAAGCTGGGCGACAGCGGGCGTCGATCCGGCGATTATGGGCTCCGGCCCGATCCCGGCCAGCCGCGCGGCCCTCGAAAAAGCCGGCTGGACGGCCGCCGATCTGGATTTGATCGAGGCCAACGAGGCCTTCGCCGCACAGGCCTGCGCGGTCGCCAAGGAACTGGGCTGGGATGCCGATAAGCTCAACGTCAATGGCGGCGCCATCGCCCTTGGCCACCCCATCGGCGCATCGGGGGCGCGCATTCTAATTACGCTGGTCCACGAGATGCAGCGCCGGGACGTTGGCCGCGGCCTGGCCACCTTGTGCATCGGCGGCGGCATGGGCATCGCCATGTGCGTCGAGCGGGATTAGGGTTTAGAGGACCCCAAGAAAAATTGGCCTGGCGAATTAACGCCAGGCCAAAGTCAGTTTCAGGGAACGTACCGGGCCGGTAGGACACCCGGGTCATCCGGTGGTGCGTAGGCGGCTCGCTAGATATAATCAGGCGAGCGGGAGGCAACACCGAGATTCGATTCAACCGATTTCACACCCGCCATGTTTTCGGCGGCGATACGCATAGCTTCCTTGGCGCCGTCGCTCTCGACAAAGCCCCAATAGCGGACAACGCCCTCGTCGACCGCCACATTGAACGTCGATGCGTTCGACCAGGGGTGATTGGCGAATTCGGTCAGCAAGGCGGCACGGATATCCTGATCCGATTTCGACGCCGGCGCGGGGCGCATGGAGGGGCGCGCGATCAAAGCCTGGATGATATTGGCGCGGCTGACGATGCCAACCAGCCGGCCTTCATCGACGATCGGAACGCGCTTGATGTGATGGCTTTCCAAAAGCTCGGCGATCGAATTGACCGAGGTGAAGCTGGGCACCGTGATCACGTCGCGGGTCATCACATCGCCCGCCGTGGTGCCGTGCAGTTTGGCATACTCGTCCGGGATGTCGGTCGGATCGCCGAGGATGGTCAACCACCACGAGCGCGGCGCCTCATTGTCGCCGAGCACCCGGTGCACCAGATCGCCCTCGCTGACGATGCCGAGAAGCCGGCCCTCGTCATCGACAACCGGCGCCGCAGATATTCTGCGGTCGATCAACAGCTTCGCCACCTCGGCGACCGTGTGCTCGGGGCGGACGGTGATCACGTTGGTGGTCATGATATCTAGAGCGAACATTGTCACCTCCTATGTCGGTGGCTTAACTGGGCAGCGCGCCCAGCTCCGGCGCACCGCTCGAGAAAATATTGTTGATCTCGCGGTCGATAAGCTGCCAGCGAACCCGGGCCTGCACGTCGCCGGCGTCCCGAAGTTCGTCCGCGCGCCGCGCCGCTTCCACCGAAGCGCGCGTCCCGAACCGGTCGATAAACTTGACTGCCGAGGCGCGGATATTACCCATATCGGTGCGGTCCTTAGCGGCTGGGCGGCAGGCGCTGGAACATGTGGAGCAAACTCGGTATTGGTTTTTCATAATATCGCCAACAGTCTGGATCGATCCCAAATATTCATGGGCATGTTTCATTGGCGATGGTAGCGGCCCGGCGCGGGCGGTTCTTTGACCGGGATCAAGAGCATTTAAAAAATATTTCTTTTCAGAAACTGGCCACCGTGCGAAGTTTTAGGGGTTAAGGGAACAAAACCCGCCGGCATGAAAAAAGTACCCAAGCAAAAGCTGATCGGCAGGGTTTAACGGAGATTTGTTGCATGGCCACCTCGGGTGCCAACTCGCATAGTTTGAATTGCTTTACCTGCCAAAATCGCGACCGCACCGAATGGTGCGTGCTCTCGGACAAGGAGCTCGAGCTGCTGGAACGGGGCCGTGTCACCAGGGAATACACCCCGGGCGATGTCATTTTCCACGAAGGCGATAGCTGCAACGGTGTCTATTGCCTTGAAGCCGGTCTGGTCGGCGTGCGCAAGACCAACGCTGACGGCAATTCGATCCTGTTGCATCTCAACAATCCCGGCGATACCATGGGATACCGCGCGTTCTTGGCCGGCGAGGACTATCACGCCAGTGCCGAGGCGTTGGAGCCGAGCAAGGTCTGTCTCATCGATGTGGCCACGGTGCGCACCCTTTTGGCCCAGAACCCAGCACTTGGGCTTCGCTATCTGAAACGGGTATCGCGCAATCTCGGCAGCGCCGAGGAAAAAATTCTGCATAACGCGACGCTTTCGGTGCGCGCCCGCTTTGCCCATTTGCTGACGGTTCTGGTGGATCGCTATGCGACCGGCAAGGAACAACGCCCGATCGAATTTGAATTGCCCCTATCGCGCCACGATTTGGCATCGATGATCGGCACCACCCCGGAATCCATGTCGCGGACCATCGCCAAGATGGAACAAGACGGCATCGCGGTGTTTTCCGGGCGCAAGGTCATCATTCCAGAGATGAATGATTTGTTTCAGGAATTCGAGCCCGAGCACTTCGTTTAGTCTGAGGATCGATCTTCAAACTCAGTGCGCCATCAATACCGGCATGGTCATATGTTCCAGCATCTCGGCGGTAACGCCGCCAAGCACCAGTTCGCGCCACCTGGAATGTCCGTAGGCACCCATGACAAACAGATCGACGCCCTTGTCGGCGGCACGCGACAAGAGAATGTCGGCGACCCCGATATCGGTGACGACGATCGACTGGGCTTCGGCGTCGATACCGTGGCGAGCCAGGTGCAGGCTGATATCGGCGCAAGGGATGGCGCCGTGATCGCCAACGCCTTCAGGATTGACGGCAATTATGTCCACGTGACCGGCCTCGGCAATCAGGGGCAGGGCATCATGCACCGCGCGCGTCGCCTGGGACGAGGAATCCCAGCCGACCATGACCCGGGCGCCCAAGCTTTCCACATCGCCGGCGTAAGGGATGATCAGGACCGGGCGGCCAACCGACAACAAAGCGCTGACCGGCAAATTGCCGTCATTGTGGCTGGCGTCCGGATCGCGTTGCCCAAGGACCAGTAAATCGCAATAGCGGGCGTGGGTGCGGACCACATCTCCGGGATGGCCTTCTTGCTGGCGCCATTCAAACTGGATGCCGGCCTTTTCGGCCTCTTCGACAAAACAGGCTTTGGCGCTGTCCGCGACGCCGGCGGCGTAAGCGATCTGATCCTCCATGTAGCCAGGCGGCAATCGCGCAAAATCTTCAAGCGCCGGCACAACGGGTTTCGGTATCGGATGCAGGCCGATCAAATGGGCATCATGGCGCGCCGCCAGTTCCGCCGATACGCGAATTCTTTTTTGGCTAGCCTTGGCCTCGTCGACGTGAACGAGAATGTCCTTAAACCCCATTTTTTCCTCCTGCCAGTATCTGCAACCGGAAACGCTCGGATGAATAGAATTATAGTGCCGATAGCGGGTCCTCTCATTGACGATGGTCAAATACCGGAGCTTTGATAGGGTGCAATATTCGAACTCCTGAAAGGCGGAAATATATGGGCGCCCCAATTCAGGCAAGTCAGGTAAGCGGCGGTGATCAGGCCGGAACAATCGCTTTCTTGGCGCGCGCCAACAGCTATCCCGGCGGCGATGCCAGCGAAGTGGCGGTAATCGAAACCCACATATCGGTGGTATTTCTGGCCGGCAGCCGCGCCTACAAACTGAAGCGGGCGGTTCTGTTTCCCTACTTGGATTTCACAACCCTCGGCTCACGAAAAGAAGCCTGCGCCCGGGAGCTGCGCCTAAACCGTCGGGGAGCGCCTGATCTGTATCTGGGTCTGGTGGCGGTGGTTATGAACGCCGGGGGGGAACGCAGCCTGCACCCGGAGGACGCTTTGCCGGACGGCGGCGACATAATCGAATGGCTGGTTTGCATGCGCCGCTTCGATCAGGACATGCTTTTCGACAGGCTGGCGGAACGGGGCGGGCTGAACATGGCATTGATGGAAACCCTGGCCCGGGAGATCCACGATCTGCACGAAGGTGCTAAAGTATATAACGATCGCGGCGGCCGGGCAGCAGCAGCGGCCATCATCGACAACAATCTGGAATGCCTGAACCGCTTTGGCCGGGAGGCGTTGTCGGCGGGCGATCTGAAATCACTGGCCGAATTGTCGCGCCGCCATCTGGACCGTATCGGCGGCCTGATGGATGCCCGCGCCGCGGCCGGTTTTGTGCGCCAGTGCCACGGCGATCTGCACTTGCGCAATATTGTTCTGATCGATAACGCGCCGGTTTTGTTCGATGGGATCGAGTTCTCGGATGCGTTTTCGATCATCGATACCCTTTATGATTTTGCCTTCCTGGTCATGGATCTTTGCCACAAGGGACTGACCGATGAAGCCTCGGCGGTCTTCAACCGGACCATGGATCTCACCGGTGACGTGGCCGGTCTGGCGGCGATGCCGCTGTTCTTGTCCATGCGCGCGGCGGTTCGCTCCCACGTCACCGCCGCCAGCGGGAAGCAGAGCGCCGAGGCCGCCGCTTATCTTGCCGAGGCAATTGCCTACCTAGCGCCGCCGCCCGCAAAATTGGTCGCCATCGGCGGTTTGTCCGGGACCGGCAAGTCTACCCTGGCGGCGCGCATCGCCGCCAAAATCGGTGCGGCACCGGGGGCGCTGGTATTGCGCAGCGACGTCATCCGCAAACGCCTGGCGGGCGCCGATTTGTTCGCGCAATTGGCGCCGGAGGATTATTCCAAAGCCATGACCAAGCGGGTCTTTGGCCGCATGATCGATGATGCCCGTATCGCCCTGATGGGCGGCCAATCGGTGATCCTGGATGCGGTCTACGCAGATGCCGATCAACGCCGGGATGTGGCCCGGCTGGCCGATGAGATAGCCACGGAGATTGGCGATTTCGCCGGCTTCACCGGTTTTTGGCTGCACAGCCCTTTGCCTGAGCGGGAGCAGCGAATAGAGGCGCGCAGCGGCAATGTCTCGGACGCCACGGTTGCCATCGCAAGACAACAGGAAGGCTATGAGCAGGGCACCATGGACTGGACCCTAATCGATGCCGCCAAAGACATTGAAATTTCAGAGAAAGTCATTATATCAGAATTAGCGGGCGCGTAGACCGCCGATCCCAATCTGTGACTGCGGTCACAGCCAAATTTGGAATTATGCCCTATTGTGGCTTAAGGAATTTGGAGGGATCGCGCGGCCAAATAGGACTAGCGCACCCATTGGCAAACTGCCGGAAACGGCGGGACGCAAAGTAACCGGCCTTAGGCCTCGAATTTGGATCGGGGCGATGGTAGCGGAACCGCGGGTACAAGATTATGCAAGTCAATCTCAGCCACCCAGTTCGGACTACGCTCGGCTCCGCGCAACGCATTGCCGAGCTGACCGAAAAGTCGCAGGCGCGCATTGCGACCGGCAAAAAATATTCATCGGCGATCGAAAAACCCATTGCGATTTCGATCTCCAACAGCCTTTCCAACCGGGCGGCGGACCTGCTGGCTATCAAGGACAATATCAGCCAAGGCTCGAGCCGGCTTAAAACAACCCTGAGCGGTCTCAATACCATCGATCAGACCCTGGACCAGTTGAAAGCGGTGGCGTACCAGCATGCGGCCACCGACGACGTCGCCAAACAGGCGGAGCTTGCCAATCAGTTCAATGTCATCAAGGGCCAACTGGACAATTTTGCCCGCGACACGTCCTACGGCGGCACCAATCTGATCGGCGCATCGCCCGATGATCTAAACATTAACCTCAACGAAGATGGCACCTCGAGCGTCACCATAACCGGCGTTGCCAGCGATTCCGCGACCCTCGGCGTGACGGTCACCGATGCCGCCAGCATCGACGCCGCCAAGGCGCAAATCCGCTCCACCGCCCAGGTCATCGGCTCCAATGCCGGGGTCATCGAAATTCGCCAGGATTTCACCGACAAGCTGGTAAACAGCCTCCAGGCGGGCGAGGCGAAACTGACCCAGACCGATCTTAACGAAGAGGCCGCGAACATTTTGTCGCTGCAAACCCGCGGCCAATTGGCGGCTGCCGCCACCGGCATCGCGGCGCAATCGGAACGCACCATCCTGCAATTGTTCTAGGCCGCTACGGGCGCGATGGCGCCACTGGGCCTTGACGGCGGTCGATATTCAGCCCAATTACCAAATAGAGAATGCCAAGTGCCTATTGATAGGGCTTTGCATTCCTTAAGCTCGCTCAAGCAATGAGGAGATGACCCGTGCCGCGCATTCCCGTATTCAACAGTCCCCTGCTTTTGGGGTTCGAACATTTCGAGCAGATGCTCGACCGTGTGTCAAAATCTTCGGCCGATGGCTATCCGCCCTACAATATCGAACAGACCGGGCCCGAGGAGCTGCGCATCACCCTCGCCGTTGCCGGCTTCACCATGGAATATCTGGAAGTGACCATCGAGGACAACCAACTGGTCATCCGCGGGCGCCAATCCGACGATGACGACGAACGTATCTATCTGCACCGGGGCATCGCGGCGCGCCAATTCCAGCGCAATTTCATCCTCGCCGAGGGCATCGAAGTCACCCAAGCGCGTATGCAGGACGGCTTGCTGCACGTGGATCTGGTGCGCCCCATCCCGGAACCTCAGGTGCGCAAAATCAAAATCGAAAATGCTGATGATGGCGGCGGAGGCGGCCGCAATATCGACCTGGCCATCGACGCCGAATAAGCGGACGTAAACTAAGCGGCGCGGTTTTCGGTCTGCTCGGTCAGCAGGGAATACAAAGCCTCGGCGGTATCGGAGCCGCGCAATTTGTCGCAAACGGCCTTGTCGCGCAAAAGCCGGGACACCCGCGCCAGCGCCTTCAAATGATCGGCGCCCGCCGATTCAGGCGCCAGCAGCAGAAAGATCAGATCCACCGGCCGCTCATCGATAGCATCGAACTCCACCGGGCGTTCCAGGCGCGCGAACAAACCGCATAGCTTGTCCAGGGAATCCAATTTGCCGTGCGGAATGGCGATGCCGTCGCCGACCCCGGTTGTGCCGAGCTTTTCCCGCTCCAGCAACAGATCAAAAATGACCCGCTCTTCCTGGTCCACCAATGCACCGATCTTTTTCGACAATTCCTGCAAGGCTTGTTTCTTGCTCGTCACCTTGAGATTGGGGATGACACTTTCGGGATTGATGAGATCGATAATTTCCATAAGACCAGTTGCAGTTTGTTGGCGGAACACGCCACCGGGAATGCCGATGGATTGGTCAAATCAATGACCAGCTGATTGTTCGATATAATTGATATGCCAAATGTGATTTTTCAATCAATCGGGCCAAGCTTTCTCGCAGGCGGCGGGAAGTTAGATTGCAATCAATCCAGAGTCAAGCGCCCCTTTACCATATTGATTTAATAGAGTTATTCAGGTCAGCTGCAAGGCCGATTTCTTCTCGCGGCGGCGCTGAACCGAAGACGGTATGCGCAACGATTCCCGGTATTTAGCCACCGTCCGGCGTGCGATATCGATGCCCTCACCGCGTAGCATCGTTACCAATTTGTCATCGGACAGGATGGCCGCCACCGGCTCGGCGTCGATCAGCAATTTGATGCGGTGGCGAACCGCCTCGGCGGAATGGGCCTCGCCGCCCATTGAGGACTGGATCGCCGAGGTGAAAAAATATTTCAGCTCAAACAGGCCGCGCGGTGTGTGCATATATTTGTTGGAAGTCACCCTGGAGACGGTGCTTTCATGCATCTCGATTTCTTCGGCGATATTTTTCAAGATCAGCGGCTTGAGATGGCGAATACCGAAGCGAAAGAATTCGTCCTGCTGCTTCACGATTTCGGCGGCCACTTTCAAAATGGTGGTGGCGCGCTGATGGATGGATTTCACCAGCCAGTTGGCCGACTGGAATTTGTCGGTGACATATTGGCGCTCTTCCTTGGTGCGGACGGCGCCGTTGACCTCGGCATAATAATGATTGTTGATCAGCACCTTGGGCAAGGTCTCGTTGTTCAACTCTACAATCCAGCCGGCGCCGCGGGGGCGCATCAGAACATCGGGCGTAATGGTCTCCGCCAACACCGCATCGAAGGCCTCCGCCGGATGGTGGTTCAGGGCCCAGATCTCGGCGATCATCTCCTTGATGTCTTCGTGATCGACGCAGCAAATCTCCGACAGTTGCCCGTATTCATGCAGCTTCAATAGCTCCATGTTTTGCAGTAAGGTTTCCATTGCCGGATCGAGGCGGTCCTTCTCGCGGAGTTGAATGGCCCAGCATTCGGCCAGATCGCGGGCATAAATTCCGGCTGGATCACACTGCTGCAACCGCTTGAGCACGGCTTCGAGGCGGCTCATTTCGCAGCCAAGCCGGCAGGCGGTTTCGTGCCAGTCCCCGGGCAGGCGGCCATATTCATCCAAAAGATCGGTCAGATGGACAGCGATCAGCCGGTCGGCGGGATCGGTGAAATCCATATTGATTTGGTTGATCAGATGATCGCGGAGGCTGATCTCTTGGCGCAGGGTCTGCTCGACCCCGTATTCGGAGGACTGAAACCCTGTATTTCCGCCGCTCCCCCAATCCGCAAACGCCACCGGCTCGTCGGCACCCGGACTTTGCCCCGCGCCGCCGCCGCCATCGTCCCAGACGTTATCGTAATCGTCCATATCAAGGGGATCGGTTGAATCCTTGGAGACCGTCTCCAACTGGGAAATATCCATGGATTCCAGCGCGTCTGTCTCAGCGCCATCGCCATCCTCGCCGCCGCCATCGGTATCATTGTCGGGCTCCGGCGACGCTTCTTCGGGCAGCGCACCATCGCTTTCGTCGCGCTCCAACATAGGATTTTCGGCCAGCTCCTGCTCGACGAATTCCTTCAATTCCATATTGTTCATCTGCAGCAGTTTTATCGCCTGCTGCAATTGCGGCGTCATGACCAGAGACTGGCCCTGGCGCAGCTCTAATCTGGGTGTTATTGCCATGCCGTTTCGCCGCTAAAACCGAAAATCCTCGCCGAGGTAAACCCGGCGAACATCTTCGTCGTCGACGATATCGGACGGCTTGCCTTCCATCAGAACCATGCCGTCATGAATGATATAGGCCCGGTCCACGATGCCGAGGGTGTCGCGCACATTGTGATCGGTGATCAGCACGCCAATGCCCCGGTCTTTTAAATGCGATATGAGATCGCGAATGTCGCCCACTGCGATCGGATCGATGCCGGCCAGCGGCTCGTCGAGCAGCACGAATTTCGGCCTGGATGCCAGCGCCCGGGCGATCTCGACACGGCGGCGCTCGCCGCCCGATAGCGCCAGCGACGGGGTCCGGCGCAAATGGCTGATCGAAAACTCGGCCAGCAACGCTTCCAAAAGCGCGTCCCGGCGTTCGCGCGAGCTTTCCACAACTTCCAGCACGGCGCGGATATTGGCCTCCACGCTAAGGCCGCGAAAGATCGAGGCTTCTTGCGGAAGATAGCCGATGCCGAGGCGCGCGCGGCGGTACATGGGCAGATCGGTAATATCCTGGCCGTCCAAGTGGACCGTGCCGTAATCGCCAGCGATCAGCCCGGTGATCAGGTAAAAGCAGGTTGTCTTGCCGGCGCCGTTGGGGCCCAGTAAGCCGACCACCTCGCCCCGGTTGATGGACAGCGACACGCCGCGCACGACGGGCCGTTTGTCGAAGCGCTTGCCAAGATTGACGGCCACCAGCCCGCGTTCATTTTCGGCAACCAGATGCGGACGCCCGGCATCGCCATTGGTATCGCCATCCGCGCTGGCGGCGTCCGGTCCAATGATAGGAATTTCGCCGGGCCCGCTCATGCAAACGGCTCCGCAATCGGAGCGGCGAAAAGTTGCGAGGCCGAAGCCCCCGGGCGATGTTTAAACAGGCGTTTCATATCCACCATTATTGTTTTTTTTGCCGTTTGATTTCAATCGGCGTTTTGTTTTTCGCGGCGCGTCGGAATTAAGGGCGCGTCGGAAGGATCAGCCCTCGAACCCGCCTTTTGCGTTTTGTGCCGCCAGGGACCGATAATGTATCAGGGTCGGTTAACAGCTTACTAATTCCGGTGTTCACATTTATTTCAGCGCGGTCACCGGCAAGCTGCGTTTGGCCCCGGGTGATGCGCACATTGCCGGTCAAGGTGGCGATCCCCAGTATCACATCATAGATGGCTTTGTTGGCAAGCACGGTGTCCTGATCGGTCAGAATGGCCACATTTTGAAAGGCCTGAATTTCATAAACTTCTGATTTGCCCTTGGCGTTTTTGCGAAACAAGGCCACCAACGTGGCAGCGCGGACGGTCTTGCCCTCATGCACCGCCGTTGCGTTGCCGCGCGCCACCGCCTTCTGCTCAATTTCATAATATTCCATCTGCCGGTTGGCGGTGAGCACGTCGGCGCCCGACCGGTAGACCACCTTTTTGCCGTTGACCAACAAGACGGCCTTCTCCAGATCGTACACTGCTGTCTCGCCGGTAATGGTTTCGGACGGCGAGGTAATGCGCACATTGCCGGCAGCATCGAGGCGCGCAAGATCAGTGCCGCCCTCTTGTTTCTTTTTGTAAAATGCGCGCAAGACTTCGGCGTTGATATCGACGCCTGAGCGCACCGCCCGCGCATTGCCTCTGGCGATCAGCACCTCGTTGTCCTGTTGCCATTCGATGCCGTTGTCGGCGAACACTTCGATCGGCTTGTCGCGGTTGGTGCTGGCCAGATTGATGCCCTGTCCGGATCCGATTGCCGGTGCCATCGCAATCACGATGACCGCTATCGCCGCCAGACTTAGCGCCGGACGACGTCGGGTGGGTGCGGGCGCGCTCATTTCCGCCCTTGGAGCGCGGTCGGGTAGATGGTCAGCTTGGCCTTGCCGGTGAACAGCATGGTTTTGCCCATATTTTCAATTCGGAACCCCTCCGCCATCAACTGGCCGAACGGGCCTTGCCCTTGTACCGGTTTATCGCCGACCGCGATGCCGCCCTCCAAATCCACCAGCGCCGTTTCGGTGTTAAATTCATACCCTGAATCATGGAACAGATTGACCGCGCCGTCGAGCGCCAGGGATTTGCCTTGCTGATCATAGAGCCCGGTCTTCGCGGTCATCGCCAGCCACGATCCATCCTGCATGGCGAGATCGGCTTTCGGCACTTCCAATTCCACCTTGGACTTGCCAAGCAAAATATTCTTGGCCAAATCGGCGGTGATCGAAAACGCCTGATCGCGATTGTCGGAGCCGACAAAGCGGGCATTGACCATGCTCGGGCTTTCCGGATTGGCGGCCTTGAAACTGGCGAGGCCGACGCTCAAGCGGATGTTCGAGACCTGGACTTGCGGCCAGAGGAACAGCAATCCGACAAGACCCAGCGCCACGATCGGCAAGCCCACCTTCATGGTGATGACAAAACGGCTGTAGCTGGTCGGACGCCGCGCCGTTGCCTGGCCAGTGTCCGCTCCCGCCCCGGCGGGCATCGCCTGACCGGCGTCCAAAACAGGATTTCTGGTATCCATGCCGTCCATTATACCACACCGGCGCGCAAGCAATCATGAATGTGCAGCGCCCCCGATACTTTCCCGTCATCGACCACGAACAAACTGGTGATCTGCATTTCGTTCATCACCTGCACCGCCTCGCTGGCAAGCGCGGTGGAGCGGATGGTTTTGGGGTTCGCGGTCATCACCTCGGCGGCGCTGAGGCGCAACAAATTGTCCGCCATGTGGCGGCGCAAATCTCCATCGGTGACGATCCCGAGGAGACGGCGGGAGCCATCGACAACGCCGATCACGCCGAGGCTTTTCTGGGTCATCGTCACCAGCGCATTGGCCATGGTTTCGTCCGGGCTGGCCAATGGCAGATCATTGCCAGTATGCATAATGTCGGAAACCTTGAGCAATAATTTGCCCAGCTTGCCGCCCGGATGGCGCTGCTTGAAATCGTCGGCGGTAAAGCCCCTGCGCTCCATCAGGGCAACCGCGATGGCATCGCCGAGGGCCATCATCATGGTTGTCGATGTGGTCGGCGCCATGCCGATGGCGCAGGCCTCTTCGGCGGCCGGCAAGACAATGCTCACATCCGCCTGACTGGTGATGGTGCTGCCCGCCCTGGACGTTACCGCCACCAGCGCCAGCTTGAAGCGCCGTGTGTAGGCGATGATGTCGCTAAGCTCCGGCGTTTCGCCGGAATTGGAATAAGCCAGCACCGCGTCGCCTTCTTCAAGCATGCCGAGATCGCCATGGCTGGCTTCGGCCGGGTGCACGAACAAGGCCGGCCTTCCGGTGGACGAGAGGGTCGAGGCAACCTTGTGGGCCACATGGCCACTTTTGCCCATGCCGGTAACGATGATGCGCCCGGCGGCGGCATCGAACAGATCGATGGCTTTGGTGAAATCCCCGTCGAGGGAGCTGGCCAGCGCCGCCAAGCCATCGGCTTCGAGACCAAGAACGCGGCGCGCGGTCGCCAGATCAGCGCTCGCGCTTTGCCGCTCAGGTTTCGCCGGCGCCTCTGCCGCCTTGTTTTCTTTGGCCATTAGCTGGTCATCCAATTCCGGGCGGGTGCACAAAAAAGGCCCGAATTCCCATAAAATACGCCATCTTTACTATGATATCCGGCGGGGGAAAGGTCAATGTAAGCCAAACGTGCCCAGCCGGTCTGGGGATGGACCGGTTGGCCATGTGGGCGTCCGTCTTGGACCGTCCGATGCTCGAAGCACCCGCCAGACCGCCCATACCACCCCTGGTATGCCGCGCCTCATGGGGCACATCGATGCGACATATTATGCCAAAAATGACCATACCGTTTCATTACTATTCCTAACGGTTCCATACGCTTCCTTACGGTTTTTTGGGATCGGGCGCGCAACGGTAACGGCCAGAATCACAGGCCACGACCTGCGTGGAACCACTTCGTCTTATTCACAATTTCCAAGAGCACGAGCGCGCGCATGCGCTGATAGTTAAATAGTCTGCTGGCGTTTCCGCGCAAGTGGGTGGGCGTATTTATTTCGCCCTTGGCCAAGATAAGGGATTTTCAACACAGAGGCGGTGAGGGTTCGTGCCACCGCGTCTATTTATGCGAAAAGATGTCCTGTTCGGACCAACCGGCGAGATCGAGGGTTACCCGGTGGGTCAAAAATTCGAAGCAGGCGGTGGCCAGGTCGAGGCGGTCTTCGCGCACCAGCTTGGTCTGCAACTCGTCGCGCATACGGTGCAGATAAAGCACGTCCGAGGCCGCATATTCCAGTTGCTCGGGGCTCAAATTTTCGCCGCCCCAATCGGTCTGCTGCTGTTTCTTGGACATATCGATGCCGAGCAACTCGGCCGAGAGATCCGAAAGGCCATGATCGCCGGTATAGGTGCGCACCAGCTTGGACGCTATCTTGGTGCAGAACACCGGCGCGCATTCGACGCCCAGGTGATGGCGGATGGTGGCGACATCGAAGCGGGCATAGTGGAAGATTTTGCTGACGCCCGCATCGGTGAACAGTTTTTTCAGATTGGGCGCGTCGTAGGCGCCGGCGGAAAGCTGAACCACATGGGCGTTGCCGTCGCCGGCCGATAACTGCACCACGCATAGACGGTCGCGCAAGGGGTTGAGGCCCAGCGTTTCGGTGTCGACGGCGACGCTATCGCCGAAATCAACGCCGTCCGGTAAATCGCCGCGATGTAGTTCTATCGCCATATTGGTGCAATTCCCCGAAGGCCCGCATTTGCGAGCCGTCAATTTGGTACCCAGGAGAAGACTCGAACTTCCACGGCCTTGCGGCCACTGGCACCTGAAGCCAGCGCGTCTACCAATTCCGCCACCTGGGCGCCGTTACGGCTGGCGGCCACGCCGCTGCCAACTTGCGAGGTACCTATCCGGTCCAGGCCAATGCTGTCAACAGGGATTGTCCGAAAAGCGCCTTCGAGGACGCCAACCGGTTGTCCGAAGCGCGGCGAAGGACTATGTATGCTTAGGCAGCTTTTTGGTAATTCGGCGAGGATGGCGTAATCACCATGAACAACAAAATCGTTACCGTATTTGGCGGTTCCGGCTTCATCGGCCGGCATCTGGTGCAGCGGCTTGCCGCCGGCGGCGCCATTGTCCGTGTCGCGGTGCGCGATCCCGAAGATGCGCGCTATTTGAAACTCATGGGCGATGTGGGCGCCGTCGTACCAGTGGCTGCCGACATCACGGATGTGGATACCACCCGCGCCGCCGTTGCCGGCGCCGATTGGGTGGTCAATCTGGTGGGCCGGCTGGCGGGCAACGAAGCCACCTTTCAGAAACTGCATGTGGGCGGCGCGGCCAACCTGGCGAAACTTGCCAGCGAAGCCGGGGTGCGCAACTTCGCGCATATCTCCGCCCTTGGCGCCGATGCGGCATCGCCGTCCAACTATGCAAGATCCAAAGCCGAGGGCGAGGCGGCGGTATTGGCGGCCTTTCCAGGCGCCGTGATCCTCCGCCCGAGCGTCATCATCGGGCCCGAAGACAAGTTCTTTAATTTATTTGCCGGCTTGGCGCGCTTTACCTGGTTCCTGCCCGTGCTCGGCGGCCCGGCGATCCCTAGCCTGGAATTCTTCAAGGACGGCGCGCCGCTGGTGATCGATTTCTATGGCGACGGCGGCACCCGCTTTCAGCCGGTCTATGTGGGCGATGTGGCCGATTGCATTGTCGCCGCGCTGGCTGGCGGCGAGGGCGTAGAGGGCAAGACGTTCGAGCTCGGCGGGCCGCAAAGCTATTCGGCGAAAGAGATCATGGAACTGATGCTGGCCCATACCGGGCGCAAGCGCATCCTGTTTCCAGCGCCGTTCTGGTGGCTGTCGATGCTCGGCTGGTGGATCGAGAAACTGCCCTGGCCCCTATTGACCACCGATCAGGTGCGCCTCATGCGCTCCAATAACGTGGTGTCGGACGGCGCCGCCACCATGGCCGATCTCGGCGTCACGGCAACTCCCGCAGATGCGGTATTGCCGAGCTATCTGGATCGCTTCCGGCTGGCCCGGGAACGGCATCTGGGCACCGCCTGAAGATTTAAGATTTAGTCGCCCTGGCCGAGATCGACTGACAGCCCCGCCTTTGCGATGATCTCCCCATATTCGCGCAGGAAGATGGAGCCCTTGACGGTGCGCTGCACAAGCACGCTGCGCCGGTCGAAGTCATCCTCTTTGCGGCGCACGAATTCCAGCTTACAGAGCTTGTCGAGGGCGCGGGTGACTGCCGGTTTCGATATGTTCAAGTTGTCGGCGATGCCGCGCACCGTGTGCGGCGCTTCGGTCATATAGACCAGCAATAGGACCGCCATCTGGCGGGCGGTCAGATCCGGCGCATCCCGGCGCACGCCTTCGGCGAAGGTTTCGCACCACATTTCCAGGGCTTGATTGGGACTGATTTCCATGACCGCCGCCGGCATCTCGTTACGCTATCGTATCGTTTTACGTCTATTTTCGTTGCATGCCAACACATTCATTTTGCTGGCGCACCGAACCGTTGCTCTATTGCACCGAAAACGGCGCGAATTCCCATCGCCTCGCCGCCCACCGGACGGCCCGGTTTGGCCGATTGGTTCCAGCCCATCAAGTCCACATGCGCCCAGGATTTGGCGCCGTTGATGAATTCCTCTAGAAACAAAGCCGCCGTGATGGCGCCGCCGAAGCGCCCCTCCGGCGCGTTGGTTAGGTCCGCAGTGGCACCGTCCACCATCTTGCGGTAGGCGGCCCAAAGCGGCAGCTGCCAGAGGGGATCGTCCACCGCCTTGGCCGCCGCGATCAACTCCGCCGCCAGCCCATCGTCGTTGCAGAACAGGGCCGGCAGGTCGGGGCCTAGAGCCACCCGCGCGGCGCCGGTGAGAGTGGCGAAATCGATCAATAGGTCCGGGTTTTCAGCGCCGCCCTCAAACAACGCATCGGCCAGGATAACGCGGCCTTCCGCATCGGTGTTGGCGATTTCGATGGTTTTGCCGGACCGGGTCGTGATCACATCCAAAGGATAAAGCGCATTGCCGGAGATGGCGTTTTCCACCGCCGGCACCAACACCCTTAAGCGGACGGCCAAGCCGCTGGCCATGATCATATTGCCGAGGCCGAGCATGTTGGCGCCGCCGCCCATATCTTTTTTCATCAGCTTCATGCCGTCGGCGGCCTTGATGTCGAGGCCGCCGGTATCGAAACAAACCCCCTTACCCACCAGAGTTACCTTGGGATGAGATGGATCGCCCCAAGTGATGTCGATCAGCAAGGGCGGATTGTCACTGGCCCGGCCAACCGCGTGGATCGACGGATAATTCGCCTCCAACAA
Organism: Rhodospirillaceae bacterium; assembly: GCA_018674495.1. Classification (GTDB taxonomy): domain Bacteria; phylum Pseudomonadota; class Alphaproteobacteria; order Rhodospirillales; family UBA2165. The sequence continues at coordinate 40,867 of JABHAA010000132.1, forward strand.
CGCATCACCGGTAATCACGGTAATTTCGGCGCCGTGTTTGTCGGCAATTCCAGCAGCCGCGTCGGCCATATCGGCGGGGCCCATGTCGCCGGCCGGGGTATTGATCAAATCGCGGGTGAGAGTAATGCTTTCGACCCAGTTCGAGACCCGCTCCGCCCGGCAGCCATCGGGCCAGACCAGCCTGGCACCGCCATCGGCTATTTTGTCGCCCTTGTAACGGTCGAACTTGTAGGCGCCGAGCCCCCAGGCCAAAGCGGCGCCTTCCACATCGGCGGCGCCTTCGAGGGCATAAAGCCCCGCCGGCAATTGTTCGCGAAGCCCGCCCAGGTCCCACATGTCGCCATCATCGGAAACGCCGGCAACCACCCCGGCTAAGGCGCCATCAGTGCCCGGCACAAGGCACAGCGCGCCCGCTTCGCCCTTGAAGCCGGCGCTGCCAATCCAGGTCCGCTGCGCATCGTCTTTGCCAGCCAGCCAGCCATCGAAGCCGTCCTTGGAGACGATTTCGATTGTAACCGCACCTTCCAAGGACGCGTCGGCATAGAGATCGTTAATGTCGGTCATGATTTCCTCTTAACGCTGGGGCTGGATGATGACCCGGTCCCGGGTACGGTCTTGGAGCACCATGCGGTAGGCATCGTTCGCGCCATCCAACCCGAAGCGGGCGCCATCCAGAATGGGGAACGGCTTGAAGGCCCCGGCGTCGAAACCGGGGCGCATGCGCGATAGCAATTCCGCCGACACAATGTGATCGTGGTCCATGTTGCTGACGCCAATTAGCCTATGGTTGCCCCGGTAGAAGGTGCGCAAATTGATGGTCACTTCTTCGGTGAAGGTGGAAATGATGATCTGCCGCCCTTGTTTGGCGAGGGCATTGGACGCCGCCACGAAATAGGGATCGCCGGCGCCGTTCATGATGATATCGGCGCCCTTGCCGTCAGTGCGATCCAGGATCGCTTTGGTCAGGTCGGGTTCGCTGCGGAGATCTATGACCTCCACCGGGCCGCTGGCATGGCCCGCGTAATCGCTCCTGGCCCGCTCCACGGCGATCACTCTTGCGCCGGCGCCGGTGGCGATCTGTACCGATGCCTCGCCAACCTTGCCGGCAGCGCCAAGCACAACGACCACGTCGCCGGCGGCCACATCGGCGCCGTCCACTATGCCAAGCCAGGCACAGGTCCACGACACACCGATACCGCCCGCCTCATTCATGGAGATATTGGATGGCTTCTCGCACAGCCCGGCGATTTTGACGGTACCGTATTGGGCGTGATTGCCATCGCGCTTCATACCCAAATCTCCGCCGGTGCCCCAAACCTCCTGGCCAATCTTATCGGCGGGGCCGTCGACGACAACGCCCGCATAATCGCGCCCCGGCGTTCGCGGCCAGACCAAGTTCGGCATCTTGCCCAAGAGCGCCTTGACGTCCGAGGGATTGACGCCGCTGGCATGAATTTCGACCAACGCCTCATCTTCGCCGATGGCAGGGCGGTCGATGTCCGCCAGCTCGAACTTCAATTCATCGGAGCTGGCCGACTTTTCGGATACGCGAATGGCTTTCATATTATCTCACCGGTGATTGCGGTTTCGGTTTAGCAAAGCGAGCGCCCGCGTTAAAGCACACTAGCGCCCGGCGCGGCGGCTCATATATTCCCAGGCGCGATCATTGCCGACAAACTTTTGGCTGCGCGCCAGGCGGATATCCACCTCGCCCGGATGCAGATAGGTCACCTCGCCAAGTCGCAACGCATCCATCTGCAACTGGGCGTTCACCTGTAGATAGACCGCCGTCATGACCGCGTCCTGGACCGACAATCCAGCCACCGTGGCGCCGTGGCCGCGCATCAGGATCACCGGCCCATTGCCCATGGCGCGCGCCAAATCCTGACCCTGATCGTTGGTGGACACCAGAATATCGGTGTCGCCGAAATTGTCATAAATATCCCAGACCGGCACTTCATGGCCAATGCGCGCCGCCACATGGACAATGGGGCGCAAAGGCGTCTTCGATACGCCGAACGGAATGACCGCGGTGGAATGATTGTGGATCACCGACATTATTTCGGGGCGCGCCTGATAGAGGGAGCCATGGATCGGCCGCTCGATATAAAGGGTCTTGCCCCTATCGTCGATGCATTTGCTATCCAGGGCAAACTCCAGAATATCGTCCGCCTCCACCAGTTCGGGGCTTCTGGAACAGGCGAGAAAATAGCGGCTTGGGTCGTCCGGATGGCGCATGGAGATATGGCCAAAGGCATCGACCACATTTTCGCGGGCTAAAATGCGGTTGCCAGTAACCAGAGTGTCGATGGCTTCGGTAAGGGCAGTCATGAATGATATCTCCGATAATAAGGGGTGCCTCTATCATAGGCCGGGAATTCGCAACTAGAAACGGCTTGGACGGTCGCACATGAATATGCTAGAGCGGCCCCCATGGATCAAACCAACCCCCAAACCTACATCATCGACAATGCCGACGATCAGACCTTCAAATTAAATCGGAGCGCCCTGGTCGAGCCTGCCGTGTTCGAATTGGAGCAACGGCGCATCTTCGATGTCTGCTGGATCTATCTCGGCCACGAATCGGAAATTACCGAGCCCGGCGACTTCAAGACCCGCAACGTCTGCGGTCGCCCGGTGATATTCGCACGGGATTCCGCCGGCGAATTGCGCGCCTTTCTGAATAGTTGCCGCCACCGGGGCGCCGCCGTCTGCCGCCTGACCGAAGGCAACGCGGACAATTATTCCTGTTTCTACCACGGCTGGATTTACGACCGGGACGGCAATTTAAAAACCGTGCCCGGCGCCGAGTCCTACGGCCCCGCCTTCGACAAGGCCGATTTTGCCTTAGGCGAAGTGCCCAAGTTCGACAGCTACCGGGGCTTCTGCTTCGTCAATTTCAACGCCGATGCGGAGCCTTTGGAAGACTATCTCGCCGGCGCAACGGAATATATCGATCTGGTCGTCGATCAGTCGCCATCGGGGAAAATGCAGGTCATCGAGGGCACGCAAGAATATGACATCGCCGCCAACTGGAAGCTTTTGGTGGAAAACAGCTTCGACGACTATCATTTGCTCTCGACCCACTCCACCTGGCTTGGCTATTTAAAAGACGCAGGCGTCGAGATGAAGCCACCGGAAAAGGGGCACTTGCTGCCGTCCCACGGTATCTGCCGCAATCTCGGCAACGGCCACGCCACCACAGACAATGTGAATTTCCGGGGCCGCCCGGTGGCCCGCTGGATCCCCATCTATGGCGAGGATGCGAAAGAAGAGATCGACGAAATTCGCGCCGAATTGGTGACCCGGATGGGCGAGAAGCGCGCCACCCGCATCGCCGATACAAACCGCAATCTGGTGGTCTTTCCCAATCTGGTGCTGAATGACGGCTCGTCGATCACCATCCGCACCTTTCATCCCATATCGGCCAGCCGTATGAGGGTGACGGCCTGGGCGCTGGGTCCGGCGGAAGAATCCAAATCGGCCCTGGCGAGACGGCTCGACAGTTTTCTTACCTTCTATGGCCCCGGCGGGTTCGCGACGCCGGACGATGTGGAGGCGTTGGAGATGGTGCAGGCGGGCCTGCAAAGCTGGCGCGAAGTGACCTGGTCGGACATTTCGCGGGGCATGAACAAGGACGGCGAGCAGCTCAACACGGACGAGTTACACCTTCGCACCTTCTGGCGCCGCTGGTCCCAATATATGGAAGGGGCGATAAGTTGAGCGGCGGCAGCGCCGAAGTAACCCGCGCCCAGGTGGAAGATTTTCTTTATCTGGAGGCGGCCCTGCTGGATGAGTGGCGCATGGATGAATGGCTGCAATTGCTCACCGAGGATGCCCGCTACGAAGTGCCGCCCAACGATGTGCCCGGCGGTTCCGCCAGCGACACTTTGTTTACCATCGCCGATGATATCTCCCGCATCCGGGCCCGGGTGAAACGCTTGTACAACGACCGCGCCCACGCGGAATATCCCCATTCGCGCACCCGGCGCATGATCTCCAACGTGCGCATAACGGGGCGGGACGGTGATACATTATCGGTCAGCGCCAACTTCATCTGCCACCGCTTCCGGCGCAATGAACGTATCCGGCAATATGTGGGGGCAACAAACTATACGCTGGTGGTCGGCGATAGCGGCATCAAGATTGCGCGCCGCGTGGTGGTTATCGACGCCCACGAATTGGGCTCACTCGGCTCGGTCAGCTTCATCCTCTAAGCACTGCGTTGATCGGCAAGCCCGCATCTGCCAGGGTGCGCGCGGCAAATATCCAAACATGGAGGCCGCGCCCGTGAACCAATATCCGATCCTGAACATCCTCGTCCGCCACGGCAATTTGCTGGCCGTTGTCCTCGGGCTGCTGCCCATCGCCTTCGCCGTGGCCTTGGGCGCGGCGCCGGTGATGCTCGGCGGCGCCATCGTCGGCGGCGTGATATTCGGCTTTTTTGTGCGCAGCTATGTGGAGCTGGTGCGTGTCGTGATCGACATGCTCATGCCGCAATAGATCATGGCGGAAACCAAATTCGATCTGATCGCCATCGGCGGCGGCTTCG
>JABHAA010000008.1 GCA_018674495.1 Rhodospirillaceae bacterium
GAGGGCGCCGGCGACGGCGATGGCCTGAAACAGGAGCGGACTTGAGACAATAACCACCGACAATCCCAGCGCCGCCAATATGGTATGCACCCCAAGCCCGGCCTGCACCCCGGCGACCGATACCAGACCGGTGCGCAGGCCTGAATTTAACGCGTGACGCAAAATCACAATAGTATCAGGCCCCGGCGACACCACCACCGCCGACGCCGCCAGGATAAAGGCAGCGAACAAGGGCGGATCGATGGGTAGGGCAAATAAGGACATGGGCAACGGGTAGAGGGCGAAGGCCAATCGGTCAAGTTGGCGTCATTTTGCAGTTGAAATAGCATAGTATTAAATCCATAATGGAATTATAGTAACGTCATATTTATTCCTATTTGGAGTTAGAATGATGCCAGTTAGCCTGTCCATTAAAAATGTGCCCGACGAAACCGCCGAGGCATTAAAGTTGCGGGCCAAGAGCAACCATCGTTCCCTACAAGGCGAATTGCGCGCCATATTGGAATCGGCGGCGGCACGCGGACCCAAATTGACGGCGGCTGAAGTGTATGCGGAGGTGCGGCGTGAGCGTATTTCGACGCCATCCTCATCGACGGAGATAATTCGTGCCGCTCGAGATGCCCGTTAAGGTCGCCGACGCGTCGGCGTTGGCGGCGCTATTATTCGGCGAAATTGAAGGAGAGCGAGTAAGTGCCGCTCTTTCCAGTGACATTTTGGTTGCGCCGGGACTTTTGCCCTATGAAATAGCCAATACTGCGGTTATGAAATTGCGCCGCGGCGAGATCGATATCCAAACAGCGGAAGGCAGCCTGCCACGATTGGCATTGATGCGCGTGGAGTTACGACCGGTGACCATGGATATGGTACTGGTTTTGGCTCATGACACCGGCCTGACCGCCTATGATGCGTCCTATCTCTGGCTGGCCAGGGAGCTGGATTGCCAGTTGGTAACCCTGGATAAGAAACTGCACGCCGCCGCCGGCCCGTTGGCGGCGCCATGAAGGAAAGCTCATGACCGATTTGATCATCACCGAAATCGATGGGCCGGTGGCTACCGTTGTCCTCAACCGGCCGGAAAAGCTCAACGCCCTCAATCTGGAAATGTGGGCCGGCGTTGGCAGCGCCTTCCATGCCCTGGACGAGAACACCGATATCCGCTGCATCGTCTTGCGCGGCGCCGGCGACAAAGCAGTGGGGCCCGGCGCCGACATCACGGAATTTTCCGAAAAGCGCAATAATTCCGAACAGGGCGCCGAATATGGCGGCGTCATGCACGCCTCCATGGCCGCGATCCGGGATTGCCGCCATCCGGTGATCGCACGCATTCGCGGGCTGTGCGTCGGCGGCGCGCTGGAACTGGCGCTCATGTGCGATCTTCGCATCGCCGGTGAAGGCTCCCGCTTCGGTGTGCCGGTGAACAAGCTTGGCCTGGTCATGGCGCACCCGGAGGTGGAGGCTTTGGTCGGGCTGGTGGGCCCGTCCGTTGCCCTCGAAATACTCTATGAAGCCCGCGTCTTCGATGCTACCGAGGCGCTGGCCAAGGGGCTGGTCAACCGGTTGGTACCGGACGAAGACATCGATGAGGAAGTATCCAAAACCGCAGCGCGCATATGCGCCGGCGCGCCCTTGGTCAATCGCTGGCACAAAAAATTTGTTTACGAAGCCGCCGCTGGCAAGCCGCCGGGCGATCCGAGCGATGGCTTCGCCTGCTATAACACGGATGATTTCCAAGAAGGCGTGCGCGCCTTCCTCGCCAAGGAAACACCCGAATTCAAAGGAAAATAGGTATGGCTGACGAGGCAAACGACGGCGGCCTGCTGGCCGGCATCCGCGTTATCGAGTTTTCTCACGTTATGGCGGCGCCCACTTGCGGCATGATGTTGGCCGACATGGGCGCCGACGTGATCAAGGTGGAACGCCTGCCGGGCGGCGATAGTGTGCGGGGCAGCGCGCCCTTCACCGATGATGTTTCGGCACCGTTCACCATGATGAACCGCAACAAGCGCGGGCTCGCCCTGGATTTGCGCTCCGAGGACGGCAAGGCGGTATTCCAACGCCTGATCGAAGGCGCCGACGTGTTCATCGAAAACTACCGGATGGGCGCGGCGGATCATTACGGCGTCGGCTACACGGAGATGCAAGCCGCCAATCCGCGTCTGGTCTATTGCTCGGTGTCTGGCTTCGGGCGCACCGGGCCCTATGCGGAACGCGGCGGCTTCGATCTGGTGGCCCAAGGCATGAGCGGGTTGATGAGCATCACCGGCGAAGGCCCAGGCCGCCCGCCGGTAAAGGTGGGCGCTCCGGTGACCGACATCACGGCAGGCATCCTGGCCGCCATGGGCATCTTGGGCGCGATCATCAAACGGGGCCAGACCAGGCGCGGCCAGCTCGTCGACACGTCCTTGTTTGAAGCTGGCATCACCCACACCTATTGGCAATCGGCGATCTTCATGGCGTCTGGGGTGTTGCCAGAGGCAATGGGCTCCGCGCACCCGCTAATGGCGCCCTACCAGGCGTTCGAAACGGCGGACGGCTGGATCAACCTCGGCTCCGCCAACCAAAACCTGTGGCAGAAGCTGACCGAGCTTTTGGGCGCGCCCGAGCTGGCCGACGATGCTCGCTTCGCCCAGCCGAATGCACGCCGGGACAACCACTTGGAATTGGCCGAGGCGCTGAACGGTTATTTCCGCGGCGCCACCACTGACGAATGGTTCGCCAGACTGGACGCGGCAGGCATCCCGGCAGGCCCGGTCCTCGACATTGCCGAGATGACCGAAGATGCACAGACTGTTGCGCGGGACATGGTGCAGGAAGTTGCCAGCGAGGCCGGCGATCCCATCCGCGTCCTCGGCCACCCGGTCAAATATTCGGAGCACCCGGCGTCGATATCGCGGCCAGCACCGGCGTTGGGGGAGCATACGGCGGAGGTGTTGTTGGAGGCCGGGTATACGGAGGTGGAGATCGCGGGGTTTCGGGAAGCGGGGGTGATTGGTGGGGCGGAGGGAGACAACCCATGAGTTCAACCATCGTCACCGCCATCGGCTTTGCCGCCGCACTCCTGACCACTATCGCATTCCTGCCCCAGGCGGTGAAAATCTGGCGATCCCGTTCGAGCCGGGATGTGTCTTTGAGCATGGCCGTGATCCTGTTGATCGGGGTCGTGCTTTGGCTGACCTATGGGCTTTTGCGCGCCGATCCGCCGATCATCGCCGCCAATGTCGTAACTTTGTTCCTGGCAGGCAGCATTTTGGTTGGCAAACTGCGCTTCGGGTAATTGAACGCCGCCGCCGTGCCGGCGGCGGAACTACGCGCGATCACCGGTAGGTGTATTGTCAGCCAGCCGTAGTTAATGTTTTATAGAAAACGAACGAACACATTTGAAATTGGGAGGTTTCATTATGGATATATTTATCAAGAATTATGACCGGCGCAGCGTGCTGAGAGGCACCGGCATGGCCATCGGCGCGGCCGGCGTTGCCAGCATGCCGTTTTCCGATGCCTTCGGCGCAGCCTTTCCGAGCCACAACATCTCGGTCACCGTGCCGACCCGCGCCGGCGGCGGTGCCGACCGGCTTTTCCGGGGCTTCACCGGCGTCTGGAAAAAGTATCTGGACACAAACTTCAAGCCCGATTTCAAGCCGGGCGCGTCGGGCCGTGTCGGCTATGAATTCTATATGGGCAAGAAAAAGGCCGACGGCCATAACCTGTTGTTCGGCAATATGGGCCCGGAATTCCTCAACTGGGTGGTCAAGCCGCCGACCTTCGATCTGGCCGACCTCACCTATTTCGCCCGTGTCGATACCGACCCCGGCGTGATCTTTGTGCGCGCCGATTCACCCTACAAAACGATACAAGACGTGGTCGCAGCGGCCAAGAAAAAGACCCTCAACGTGTCCACATCGCGCCTCGCCCATCCGGCTTCGGTCGGGCTTTTGGCGCTCGGCGAACATACCGGCGCCAAGTTCAACTTGATCCCGCTATCGGGCGGCAAGAACACAATCGCCGGCGTCGTTACCAAGGAAATGGATCTCGGCACTTTGACTTCGGGCTCGGTCGCCGCCAAGGGCAAGGCGTTGCGCACATTGCTGGTGTTCAACGACAAAAACGTGGTGCCCGACCGGCTTTCCAACGCGCCGACCATGAACCAGGTCTATGGCACGTCGATCCCGCCGCTGTTGTCGTCGCGCGCCTTCGGCATTCAGACCAGCGTCATCAGAGACCATCCGGAACGGTTCAAAATCCTCAACGACAGCGTGCGTAAAGCCTTCGACGATCCCGCCCTCAAGCCGGCCATTCTCAAGGCCCGCGGTATCTGGGAATATGTCAATTACGGCGATGCGAACGACACCGCCGAATATCTCAAGGGTATCGAAGCCATCGGCAGGCGCTTCCGGCCCTTGCTGACCGGCAAAAAGACCTGATTTAAGCACGCCAGATCGCCGGACGGGGCCTTAACCGCTCCGCCCGGCGGCTCGGCATGCCAAATAGCCAGAACCAAAACAATCGGGACGCACGATGTCCGACGAATATACCGCCGAGCTGGATGAAGAGCTGAACGAAGCTTCCGGGCACCGCTCCATGGGCGCCGAATTGGTGATTCCCGTCGGTGCGCTCGGCTTCATTCTTTATTACTTCATCACGATCATCGATTCCCCCTGGACGGCGCAGGTGAGCGCCGTGTTCGTCGGCTCAATCCTGGTCGTGCTGGTGCTCGCCTTTATGCTCAGCGCGGTGCGCGTGGTAAGGCGCGGCGAGGGCGATTGGGGGTTCGCCGAACTTTCTCATCCCGCCAGTTTTGTGAATACGCGGCTATTTCTGTTGGCTCTGACCATTGGCTATATCGTGGTCATCAGCTGGCTTGGCTTCACCATCACCACGTTCCTATTTCTGTTCATGGCGATGGCGCTTTTGAACAAGGGCGAGCGCATGAAGCTAAGCCTGATCGTGGCGGCGGCGCTGTCCGTCTCGGGCTATCTTCTGTTCATCGTCGCCTTCAAGACGCGCTTTCCGTTCGGGCCGTTTGAAAACCTTCTCGAGCCCCTGCTCGGGGATTTGTTCTAAGCTATGGACATAACCTTCGAAATTTTCACCGGGCTACTGCTCAACACATTGTCCTTCTGGTGGATGATGATCCCGGCCGTGGTATTGGGTTTGGTGGTGGGCGCCATTCCCGGGTTCAGCGCCGCAAATACAATAATAATTCTGTTGCCGCTGACCTTCGCCATGGATGTAGAGGCGGGGCTGGTATTCATGGTGGCGCTCTATTCGGCGTCGCGCATGGGCGCTGGTATCCCGGCCATTCTGGTCAACATACCGGGCACCGCCGGCGCCGCCGCAACGCCGCTGGACGGCTACCCCATGGCGCGCCAGGGCCGCGGCCAGCAGGCCCTGGCCATATCGTTCGTTGCCTCCACCGCCGGCGGCTTGCTGACCACCATCATCGCGCTTCTGGCTATGCCGTGGCTGGCGCGGGTTTCCTTTTTCATGCATTCGGTAGAGATGATCGTGGTCATGCTGTTCGGCATATCGCTGATCGCCACCATCGCGGCGCGCAACACGCTAAAGGGCCTGATCGCCGGGTTCTTAGGGTTGATGATCGGCTTTGTCGGCACCGATCATGTTTATGCGACGCCGCGCGCCACCTTTGGCTTTTTGGAGCTGTATGACGGCATCCCGTTGGTGCCGGCGCTGGTTGGATTGTTCGCAGTCTCCGAAGCCTTCCTGGTGATCGAGGGAGAATCGATCCTCACCAAGCGCGGGCGGGAATTGATGGCGGCGCCGTCCTGGGCGGCCACATTCGAGGGCGTGCAAATCTGCGTCAGGCGCTGGTGGCACGTAACATGGTGCTCGCTGGTCGGGTTGGTGGTCGGCGTTATTCCAGGCGCCGGCGCCTCGATCGCGGCGTTCGTCGCCTATCAGCAATCGCGCTCGTTCTCGAAGACACCGGAGCTGTACGGGACCGGCCATCCGGAAGGGCTGATCGCGCCGGAAAGCGCCAACAACGGAGTGACATCGGGCACCCTGGTGCCGCTCATCATCCTCGGCCTGCCGGGCGGCGCGACGGCGGCGATCATGCTCGTCGTGCTCGAATTTCACGGCGTCAATTTCGGCCCCAGCCTGTTCGCCGAGCGCCCGGAGATCGGCTTCGGCATCTTTATCGCCATGTTCGTCAGCTACATTTTCATGATTTTCACCATCTTCCCGCTGTCGCGCTACATGACGCGGGTGACGGTCATATCGACCTCGTTTATGGCGCCGGTGATTATCTCGTTCACCCTGGTCGGCTCGTTTGTGCCGCGCGAATTCGCCTTCGATATGGGCCTCGCCCTGGCCTTCGGCATCTTGGGCTACATTGCCCGCAAGACCAATTACCACGTTGCCGCCATCCTGATCGGCGTCATTCTGGGACCGCTGCTGGAGCAGTTTTTCCTGCGCGCCATCCGCATGGCCAACGGCGATATCATGGTGCTGTTTTCATCGAACCTCGGCAATGCGTTGTGGCTGGCGCTGGTGATTTCCATCGCCTTGCCCTATGCCTTGGACTACAAACGCCGAAAGGCCGAAACCATCGGAGGATAAGTCTATGAAAGTCGACGGCGGCTGCCATTGCGGCCACATCACATTTGAAGCCGAGATCGATCCCGAAAAGGTGGGCATCTGCCACTGCACCGATTGCCAGACCATGTCAGGCGCCCCCTTTAACGCCGTGGTGCAGGTGCCCGAAGCCGACTTCACGTTGAAGTCCGGCACCCTCAAGATGTATGTGAAGACCGCCGAGAGCGGCAACAAACGGGCACAGATGTTCTGCCCCGAATGCGGCGGCCGCATCTACGCCACATCGGCGGGCGACCCGCCAAACGGAGGGCTTAAGTTTTTCGGCATCCGCATCGGTGTCATCAACCAACGCCGGGAGCTAAGCCCCAAACGCCAAATCTGGCACCGCTCGGCGCAGCCCTGGGTGAACGATCTCAACCATATCCCGGTGGTGGAGAAGCAGTAAGGCTACAAGCCCGCTACCAGCTCCAACGTCTGGCCGGCGGCTTCCTGGGCCCGGTGGTTTTCGTCGATCAGGGCCTGGATTTTGGGGTCCATGGGAATCTCGCGCACAAATTCGCCCCGCCCATAAAGCCCCTGGAACCAGGTCACCACATTCGGATGCAGGCGCGCCACCGGATAGCCGCAGAGTTTGAGCCGGTTGGTATAGATGAACCAGGCGATGTCGAGGACGCTTAAGTCTTCGCCCAGCAGATAATCGTTGCCCGCCAACGTTGCGTCGAGATCATCCAGCGCGGCGCGGAACTTACCGGCTGAGACCTGGATGGCTTCGTCGGTAATGCCGTCCCGGGCGATGCGCTCCCAGAAATCGATTTCGCGCTGCTTTTTGGCATCCTCTATCCCAAGCACGGTGCCGGTGCCGCCGGCCCGGTATTTGGCCAGCGCCTCTTCCGAGCGCGGCGCCTGCCCGCGCGGCTGAGTAAAACGAAACGTGATGGTGCGCACGTCAAGATGCAGATCGTCTTCGTGGTGCAGCAGCTTGTCCATTTCCCCTTCGCGGCCCGCCGGGATCAGCTTGGGCTCCGGGTAGCGTTCATCCAGCAAAGTCATGATATCGTTGCTTTCGATATGCACCTCGCCATCGATGATCAGGCACGGCACCAGACCTCTGGGATTGATGCCCAGGTAATAGGCGCCGAAATTCTCCGACGCGCCGAGGTTCAGCATATGCGATTCCCAAGGGATGCCCTTTAAATTGAGAAATATCCGGGTTTTCTGCGAGCAGGACGAGCCCATGAAATGGAACAGATGCAGCCCCTTCCAGCTCAGCACTTCGCGGGTGGCGATATCTTCGTCGGCAAGCTGAACCATGACGGTCTCCCCAAATTTTTGATACACCAACAATGCCCGTAAACGGCGGCGCCCGACAAGGTGTTTTGACAATGGGGCCGCCAGCCGCTATGTCGCGGGCAAATATATTGGCCACGAATTTCAAAGGATCCAACCCATGAGTTACGTCGTTTCCGAAGGAGACAAACCGTCGCTGCCCATCGAAGGCTCCGAGGACCGCTATCCGGTGCGCCGCATCTATTGTGTTGGCCGCAACTACCGGGCCCACGCCATTGAAATGGGCGCCGATCCGGACCGGGATCCGCCGTTCTTTTTCATGAAGCCGGCTGACGCCATTGTCCAGAATGGCGCGACCATCCCCTACCCAGCGCAAACCGCGAACCTGCATTACGAGATCGAGCTGGTGGTTGCCATCGGCACGGGCGGCAAGGATATTGCCGAGGCCGATTCGCTCGAACATGTCTGGGGCTACGGCGTCGGCATTGATTTGACCCGCCGCGATATTCAGAACAAGGCCAAGGAAATGGGCCGCCCCTGGGACATGGGCAAGGGCTTCGATAATTCGGCCCCCTGCACGGCGCTGCGCCCGGTATCCGACGTGGGCCACCCGGCGGAAGGCACCATCTGGCTAAAAGTCAACGGACGGATGCAACAGGAAAGCACCATCGATCTGCATATCTGGTCGGTCCCGGAGACAATCTCCTATCTGTCGGGCTTGGTCGAATTGGCGCCGGGCGATCTCATATACATGGGCACTCCCGAAGGCGTCGGCCCGGTTGTCGCCGGCGACGTCATGACCGGCCACATCGACGGCGTCGCGGATTTGGAGATTACGATCTCTTAAGCCCCGCGCACCGAAGATCCAGAAAGCACGTTGCCTGCTTCTACTCCCTAACGTCATCACCCGGCTTGACCCACTGCTGTCCGGTTTAGATTTAGTAGACAAGGTGCATGGCATTGATTCTACTTGCATCCAATCGTTTCGCGACGAATTGGACACGGAAATAGGATCAACACCATGCGGCATCAGAATAGC
>JABHAA010000143.1 GCA_018674495.1 Rhodospirillaceae bacterium
GACAATGGGTTAAACGTTATCTAAGGTAGTTATCTGGGTCAGCCCCATCGGTTTTTAAGGCAAGGCGCGGTGCGCAGCGCGATGCCTTCGCATCGGGCAAGCGCCGGGGCGCCGCCTTAGGAGCCGATTTGACCCACCGGAGGCCGGGTGCTTTTGACCCGTGGACGTCGTCGCACACCTTTGCCGATGCCAATGCATCGCCATGCAGCGCGCTCCTAGCGCACTTGGGACAAAGGTGGGGACAAAATCATCCCGGTCAAATGGTTCATTTTCATCCGGAACCGCTCTAGCGCCGCAATTCCGATAGCACGAACACGCGGAGCGCGCTGGAAAGATTGCCGCTGCGGTCGCGATCAATTTCCTCGGCCAACTGATTGAGCGATTGGCCGCGCGCCGCGGCGATGGATTTCAGTTCCGCCCAGAAGGCGTCTTCCAGGGATACGCTGGTGGAATGGCCGGCGATCAAGATGGAGCGCTTGCGAATTTGGGCAGCCTCGTTCACCCGCCTCCCCCACCCAGAAGGCGCAGCACAATCAGCGCCGCCAGCCAGGCGCCGTTGATCAGGCAGGCGACTGCGAAGATATAAAGGCCGCGCCGCATATCAAGGCCACTGGCCCGGGCCGAGCCGGCGCCCAGCCACTTCTCGCCGCCGCTATTTGCCCGGCTGCCGCCCAGAGACACGCCGAGAGCGCCGGCCATAGCGCCCACCGGCCAGCCGAAATTGGTGGAGCGGTATTTGCCGGCATCGCGCGCCATGACGCGAAACGCCGCCTTGGGATTGGTGGTCGGCACAAACAAGGATGCGAGGGGTACCAAAATTCCGGCCAGGCGGGCGGGAATATACAACAAGATATCGTTGGTGCGGGCGGCGGTGAAGCCGAAGGCCCGATGCACGGCGGTCTTGTGGCCGACAACCTGATCCATGACCGACAATAGCTTGAACACCAAAAGTCCGGGAAAGCCGAACAAGACATACCAGAAGACCGGGCCCACGACGCCAGCCGCCAGGGCCCGCCCGCAGCCTTCGATGCCGGCGCGGGCGACGGCGTGGACATCCATGGGTGCGCCTTGTCCCGATACCAGCGGTGCTATTTCCAGGCGCGCCGCCTCGGTGTTGTTGGCGGAGATTGCCTTGGCGGCGCGGCGCACCCTGGCATGCACGGCGCGCTGATCGAGCAAAAACAGAATGAGGACGGTTTCGAAAATCCACATCAAGGGCAGGGTCTGGGTGGCCCAGGAGACGGCCCAGGCAAATCCGGCAGCGATGGCCAAAAGCAGCAGCGTCGCCACCAGGCCGCGCATGGCGCGGTCCATTTCCGGGCGATGTTCCCGGTTCAGCTTGCGGTCAAACCAGCCGGTCAGGCGCACCATCAGGTTCACCGGATGCCAGACCAGCCGCCAGCGGTTGACGATACCGCCGGTGCCGATATCGATGAGCAGCGCCAATAGAAGAAGGATCAGCGGATCGAAGGCCGCGTTGGCGTTGGTGATGGCGAACAAAAACATAGGCCCAGAATGCTTGCATGCCGGAATGGCGTCAACCGGGCAGCCGATCAGGCCTTCACCGGATCGTTAGGATGAGTGTATTGATCGCACCGCCACTTGGCTTATAAACAGGGCTTATAAACGGGGTTTGAATTGTATTTCGGCTTGGAGCAAGCATGCCAATTCGTAGCGTCTATTTGTATTTCGGCGTCGCCGTCCTGGTGGTGGCCTTGGGGTTGGGGTTGCGCAATTTCGTATTTAACGATCAGCGCCTGGCCCGCGCCGGCAAGCCGGTGGAACAAGGCTCGTCCGGCACGCCGTCTATCGGCGGCGCTTTCACGCTGGTCGATCACAACGGCAATACGGTATCGGAAAAAGATTTCGCCGGACGCCATATGCTGGTGTTTTTCGGCTACACCAACTGCCCCGATGTCTGCCCCCTGACCCTCAACACGCTGACCGAGGTTTTGGACAAGATGGGCAAGGACGCGGATAAAATCCGCCCGGTGTTCGTTTCGGTGGATCCAAGGCGGGATTCCCCGAAGGTGATCAAGGAATATCTCTCCAACTTTCACAAATCCTTTATCGGGCTGACCGGAACCGCCGCCCAGGTGACGGCGGCCAAACGCACCTTCCGCATCTATTCGCAAATCCACCAGGATCCGGACCAGCAGCCCGATTCCACCTACAAAGATCCAAACAAAGACGCGAACAAGGATGATTATCTGGTCGATCATTCCTCGGTCTCGTACCTCATGGGGCCGGAGGGAAAGTTCAAAACCTTTGTCCGCCACTCAGCCAAAGCCGACGCAGTGCTGGCGAAAATAAAAAAACACCTTTAGATTCTCGTCTGCGAAGATTGTAAACTCGCCACCGGTCTTGGTGGTCTCGGGAGTGCAGTAATTGATATGGCGGACGAAACCCTTCCATTTTGGAAAACCAAGAAGCTGAGCGAGATGTCGTTGCAGGAGTGGGATTCCCTCTGCGATGGCTGCGCCAAATGTTGCCTGCATAAGCTTGAAGATCAGGACAGCGGCGATCTTTCCTACACCGATGTGGCCTGCCGGCTTTTGAATATCGGCGCCTGCCGTTGTGAGAATTATGTCGAGCGGACGTTTGTGGTGCCCGATTGCATCGAATTGATGCCCACCAATCTCAACGTATTGCGCTGGCTGCCGCCCACCTGCGCCTACCGGCTGATCAACGAGGGCAAGGAGCTTTATTGGTGGCACCATCTGGTTTCGGGCGACCGCGAGGATGTCCATAAAGAACGCGTCTCGGTACGCGGCCGCGCCGTGCCTGAGCGCCGCGCTGGCGATCTGGAAGACCATATCGTCCATTGGCCGGAAGACGGCTACCAGTGAACGAGACCCGCCAAATCGCAATAGCCGGGCGCGA
Source organism: Rhodospirillaceae bacterium (assembly GCA_018674495.1). Classification (GTDB taxonomy): domain Bacteria; phylum Pseudomonadota; class Alphaproteobacteria; order Rhodospirillales; family UBA2165. Next base: position 2,884 of record JABHAA010000143.1, read on the forward strand.
TGTTCCGTTGCGCATTCGCACCAACGCCTCGGCCCGGCGCATTATCCTGCGCATCGATACCGGTACCGGCGGGGTTGTGCTTACCATGCCCAAATGGGCGGCTGAAAAAGACGCCATGGAATTGCTGGCCGCACGCGAAGACTGGGTGGCGGCGCGTCTGGATGCGTTACCGGCGCACATCCACTTTGCCGATGGCGCTGCTGTGCCACTGTTCGATACACCGCACATAGTCCGCCACGCGCCCGAAAGGCGCGGCGGAGTGATCAAAGAGGATAGCGAGATCCGGGTGCCGGGGCGGATCGAGCATTTGGCGCGCCGGCTTGGCGATTGGCTGCGCGGCGAGGCCCGCACCGAGATCGCCGCCCGCGCCCACCCGCTGGCGGCGCGCATCGGCAAGCGGATAGGCCGCATCACGGTGCGCGATACTTCTTCCCGCTGGGGTTCCTGTTCGGCCGCCGGCAATCTTAACTTTTCCTGGCGGCTGGTAATGGCGCCGGACTGGATCATGGATTATGTGGTGGCGCACGAAGTGGCGCATCTTCGCCACCCCAATCACGGCCCGAATTTTTGGGCGTTGGTGGATGAGCTTGGCGTCGATGCCACGCAAGCAAGGCGCTGGCTGAACGCCAACGCCCAGCGCCTGCAGCGCATCGGATGAAGGCGCAAGGATCGGATAGAATACGGCCTCGCATGGCGGCATATTGTTATCCATGGATAAAATGGTAAGCGATCACATCTCCCCCGCCATCGATCTCGCCCGGCGCGTCTGCCTGACCATCGAAGGATTTGACGAAGGTGTCCCCAGCCTGGCGGAATTGGGCGCGGCGGTGAATTTAAGCCCGTCGTACATGCAACGGGTGTTCAAAAAAGTGCTGGGCATAAGCCCCCGCGAATTTGCCGAGGCAACGCGGCTGGAACGGTTCAAACTGGCGGTGCGCGCCGGCGGCAATGTGGCCGAGGCACTCTACGAGGCCGGCTTCGGATCATCGAGGGGGCTGTACGAGACCGCCAAGCCGCGCCTCGGCATGACGCCGGCCAGCTATGGCAAGGGCGGCAAGGGCGCCGACATCACCTATGCACTGGAACGCACCGATCTTGGCTATCTGTTGCTGGCGGCGACCCGGCACGGGGTCTGCAAAATCGTCCTCGCTGATGACAAATCCCAGCCGGTGGCCGAATTAGAAGAAGAATTTCCGCGCGCCCAAATCCACCGCGACGATCAAGCCTTGGCGGAACTGGTGAGCGTCCTTCGCCGTCAGTTGCAGGGCGCGGGCGCGCCGGCGGCACAACTTCCCCTGGATGTCCGGGCGACGGCGTTTCAGGCCAAGGTGTGGAATTTCTTGCGCACCATCCCGGCCGGCGAGACCCGTAGCTATGGCGAGATCGCGGCGGCCCTCGACACTCCCACCGGCGCCCGCGCGGTGGCCCGCGCCTGCGCCTCCAACCCGGCCGCCGTTACCGTGCCTTGCCACCGGGTCATCGGCGGCGGCGGCGATCTGCGCGGCTATCGCTGGGGGTTGGAGCGCAAGCGCGAACTGCTGGCGAGGGAACGCGCCGCCAACAGCTAAATACGCGGGTCCTTGACGCGGCCCAATCTATCGGCGGCTGTCTTGGCGAAACGCAAGGTTTGCGAGCGCCGCCGGGTTGCGTGCACTTTCTTCAAGGGCGCTTCCCGGTAAATCACCGCGTTATAGAAATCGGCGATGATGATACCGCAGGCGGGGGGCAGTATTTCTACCGGAAAGCCGTTGGCGACGGCGAAATAGAGATGATCGGCAAAGGGCTGGTATTCGGGCCATTTATCGTCGGCGCGGAAATCGGCTACCGAGGATTTTACCTCCGCCACCAAAAAGCGCCCGCCCTTGTCGAGGCCGATTACATCCACCCGCCGGTTGGTCTTCAGCTTGAACTCGGTCAGCGCGCTGTAACCCAGATCGCGCAAATAGCGGCAGACGCCGCGTGTGATGTCGTCAGCTTCCAACGGCCCCGGCGTCGGCGAAATCGACGATAAACCATAATTGTTCATTTAATGTTCCTTTATTGTTCTAATATAAGGGAATTTTGGGTTGGCGCGCAAGGGGCCCAATTGCGTAAATTTGGCAGGTATGAAACAGGCGCAACACACCATCGAGCTGGAAACCCGGGGTCAGGGGCTCTATGAAATCACCAATCAGGTGAACGAATGGACGGCGGTCCAGGGTATCGATACCGGTATGCTGACTATCTATTGCCGGCATACCTCGGCCTCCCTGGTTATCCAGGAGAATGCCGATCCCGACGTGATGACGGACTTGGAGGCGTTTTTTAAAAACACCGTGCCCGAGGATTTATCCCTCTACCGGCACCGCTCGGAAGGCGCCGACGATATGCCCGCCCATATCAAAGCGGCGCTCACCGATGTTGCGATCAATATCCCGGTTGCCGGCGCCGCTCCCCTGCTCGGCACCTGGCAGGGCATCTATCTGTTTGAACACCGGATCGCCGCACACCGGCGCCAGCTGGTCCTGCACTTGAGCGGCGAATAATGGATTTAGGCGAAATATTGAACGAAGGCTTGGATCTGCATCAGGCGGGCAAGCTGGATCAGGCCGAACAAAAATACCGCCAAGTGCTGGACCAGGAACCCGGCAACCAGGACGCCTTGCATTTTCTTGGGCTTATCTCCCATCAGCGAGGCGATGTGGCAGCCGCCGCCGATTTGATCGGACGCGCCATCCAAATCGACGAAGCGCGCGCCACCTTTCATTACAATCTCGGTACCGTCCGGACGGCGATGAAGGATGATACGGGCGCCGCCGCATGCTACCGCCGCGCGCTGGAATTGGCGCCGGATAATTTTGACGCCGCCTATTCCCTCGGCACGGTGCTCGGCCAGGGTGGAAAACCGGCCGAAGCGTTGCAGGCGCTGGAGATCGCCTTGGGAATTGATCCCGGCGACGCCCGTAGCTTAACCGCCAAGTCGGCGGTGCTGGAGACCCTCGGTCGGTCGGGCGAGGCGGTGGCTGCCGCGCGCCTTGCCACCGAATCTGATGCAGGACTATTCGTGGCCTGGACCAATCTCGGCACAGCGCTTGGCTCCACCGGGCAGTTAACCGAAGCCGAAGCGGCGCACCGGCGCGCGCTGCAAATCAATCCCGATTACGCCACCGGGCATTACAATCTGGGCAATGCCCTCAACAATCTTTGGCGCGGACCCGAGGCGCGCGCCGCATTCCGCCGCGCCCTTGAGATCGATCCCAATAGCGCCAGTGCACGTGGCAATCATTTGATGAACCTGATTTATGATGAAGACGCCGATGAGGCCCGGCTGTTCGAAGAGCACCAGAAATGGGCCGCCGCCGGAACCCCGAACGCGACATTCGAAAATGGAGCCGAGCCGGAGCGGCGGCTTCGCATCGGCTATGTGTCGCCCGATTTCCGCACCCATTCCTGCGCCTATTTTTTAGCGCCGCTATTTACCAACCACGACAAAGGCGCGTTTGAGGTTTTCGCCTATGCCAACCACGCGCGCAGCGATGATGTCACCGAGACCTTGCGCGCAACGGTCGATCATTGGCGGGAGCTGCAAGGCACCGATGACCAAATCGCCGCCGGGATGGTGGCCGCCGACAACATCGATATTCTGGTCGATCTGGCCGGCTACAGCCGGGGCGGACGGCTTGGGGTGTTCGCCAAGCGCCCGGCGCCGGTGCAGATCACCTGGCTCGGCTATGCCGCCACCACCGGCATGGCGGCCATGGATTACCGGATAAGCGACGAAATCGCCGATCCCGAAGGCGCCGCCGACCGCTTGCACAGCGAAACCCTGATCCGGCTGCAAGGCGGCTTTCATTGTTATCAGCCGCCGGCCCAAGCACCCGATGTAGCGCCGCCGCCGATGCAAACCAACGGTCATATCACCTTCGCCTCGTTCAACAACCCGGCCAAGATCAACCAGGCCGTGATCAAGGTTTGGGCGGCGACGCTTACCGCCGTGCCCAATTCGCGGCTGCTGCTCAAGGGACGGGGGCTGGAACAGGCACCGGTTCGGGATCGTTTGTTGGCGGCGTTCGCGGCCGAGGGCGTGGCTACAAGCCGCATCGAAACCCTGGCCTGGGTGCCCCGGGACCAGAGCCCGTTAAGCGTCTATGGGCGCGCCGATATCGCCCTCGACACCTTTCCCTATAACGGCACCACCACCACGCTCGAAGCCCTGTGGATGGGATTGCCGGTGGTAACCCTGGCCGGTCAGCGCCATTCGGCGCGCGTCGGCGCCAGCCTCCTGGCCCATGCCGGGCTTGGGCTGGAGATACCGGAAACGGCGGAAAGCTATGGGCAATTGGCGGCGGCGCTGGCGGGCGCACCGGAACGGCTGGCGGCATTTCGAAACAGTGTTCGCGGCACCCTTAAAGCCTCTCCCTTGATGGACGGCCCCGGCTTCGCCGCCAAGATGGAGGCCGCCTACCGGGATGTCTGGCGGCGCTGGTGCCGGTAGGGTCCGGCGCACAGGAAATTCTTTACATCTGGTTCCGCCGCCGCCAGAGTTGTAGCACAACCCCTTATCAACAGATGGAACCTCAATGGCCGACAGCCTGCACCAGATGACGGCGGAATATGTCCCGGCACAGGATCGCATCCTGTTTCGCGTCAACACCCAGGATAAGCTCGAATACCGGGTCTGGCTGACGCGGCGGCTGGTGCGCAATCTGTGGGGGGTGGCGGTAAAATCCTTCGAGGCTAAGCCCGAGGTTACCGAACAGCCGCGCCCTCAGGTGAAGCAGGCGATGATGTCCATGCAGCATCAGCAAGCCGTGCAATCCAGCAACTTCAAGCAAAAGCGCGATACCGATACCAAGCCGGCGCCGGAATCAGTGACGCCGCTGTTGGCCGTCGCCACGCAGATCAGCCAAGTCAATGAAACCACCATCCGCCTGACCTTCGTGACGGCGGAAGGCAAAGCGGTCAATCTGCAACTGAACGAAGATATGCTGCACGCGGTTTGCCATATCATGCAGACCGCCGCCGACCGGGCCGGCTGGGACCTGCAATTGAGCGTCGGCGACGCCGCAGCGGTACCGCATACCGAAGCTAGCCAGGTGCACTAAGCAATGGAAGAGCAAATTCAGTCAGTCAGCAAAGTCCTCGACGTCTTGCTAGAATTTTCCGTGTCCTACGGATTTCAAATCCTGGGCGCCTTGTTGTTTCTGTTTGTCGGATTGAAAGTCGCCGGCTGGTCCGGGCGCAGAACCGCGTCCCTGGCCACCGGCAAAGCCATCGATCCATCCCTGGCCCGGTTCATCGGCAATATCGTCAAGCTGGTGATTGTCGCCTTCGTGGCGGTGATTACGCTGGGCAATTTTGGCGTCTCGACGGCGCCGCTGATCGCACTGGCCGGCGCCTCGGCGTTTGGCGCCACCCTGGCCTTGCAGGGGCCTTTGTCCAATTACGGGGCCGGCTTCGCGATCCTGATGGGCCGTCAGTTTGCGGCCGGCAATTCGATCACCATCGGCAAGGTATCGGGCGTCGTCCAGGACATCACCCTGGCGGCTACCGTGTTGACCGGCGAGGATGGCGAGCGGATCACCATCCCCAACAAGGAAATCGTCGGCCAGGTGATCGTCAATTCGAAAGACAGCCGCATTGTCGAGACGCGCATTGCCATCGGCTACGGCGAAGACGCGGGCGCCGCCATCGAAGCCCTGCGCGCGACCCTGAATGGCGATGAAGCGGTAACCGACGCGCCTCCGCCACAGATCGGCATCCACGATTTCACCTATGGCGGGGTTATCTTGGGGCTCCGGTACTGGGTGCCGGGCAATCACTATTTCCAGAACCGCTACCGGGTCAATCTGGCGCTGCTGGAGGCGCTCAAGGGCGCCGATATCACGTTGCTGGAGGGCGCCGGGATAGCCGTGCCGGCGCCCGAATTATCCGCCGACGGCGAACAGGTATGACACGAACCAGGCCATAAAAAACGCCGCCGGAAACCGTTTAAAGGTTTTGCTCCGGCGGCACTTTTGATCTTCAATTTTATTTCTTTTGCGCTTCCATATAGCCGATCATCTTGATCGCGTCTTCGGCGTCCAGACGGCCGGCGGGGCCGGCGCTGTAAGAAGCGAAGACAACCTTGTTGTCGCCGTTGAGGATGAATTCCGAAGGCTGAACAAAGCCCCGGTTGTCGTCCCACCAGCTATCGATGCTATCGGTGGTTTCGCGCGAAACGCTGTGGGCGACGGGGAACGAAACCGTGTCCGCCACTTCTTGCGCCTTGTCTTCGGGATCGACGCTGATGGCGATCAATTGCACGCCCATTCCGCCAAGCGCCTCGGCATTTTGTTCAAAGCCGGCTAACTGCCGACGGCAGTAAGGTCACCAGTGACCCCGGTAAAAAAGGATGATCTTATAACCATCACCCAAATCGGCCGGCACCGTGGAGGAGCCGCCGCCCACCAGATCGAAGCTCATGGTAGGGAAGCTGTCGCCAGTTTTAAGTTTATCCGCCATGTGTTTTTCCAGTATGGTTTTGGATTGCTAGCGGCCCTGAGGCCGCCGGCAGTGAACCAGACCGCCGCCCATTGTTCAACCAAATCATAGGGCTTATAGTCAGGCTCATCAAAACGTGAAGGTGCGACGTGGCGAAACCAAATCTTGCCGATTTGATCGAAAGGGCGGAAAGAACCCGCGCGTCGGAATTGCGCAATGCGGCAACCGGCGAGACGGAGCTTTACCTGTCCATCGAGAACACCATCGAAGAGCGTTTGCGCGCCTTCAACAAGATGATGCGGGCCAAGATGATGGCGGCCGAAGCGGCGCCTTCCTTGCGCCGCAAACAAAAATCCTGAGCATAAAATAGAATTATTTGGCGTTCGGCGTCGGCCGCCGGGGCAGCTTCGTCGTGCGGCGGCGTTTGATCATTTGAATTTCATTTTTCAGGCGGCTGACCTGCTGGCGCATGGAGCGGACGTCAGACGCCAGCACCCGGTTTGTCTTGGCGTGACCGGCGATGGTGCCCAGGGCCGAGCCCAATTTCTTTTCGGAGGCCGACAGATTTCTTTGCGCCGCGGCGGTAATATCCTGGGCGCGTACTACGTCCCTGGCCAGCCGCGCCTCGCGCTTGGCCGCCGCCTCGATGTCTTCTTCATGCTGTTTCTTTAACGCCGCCTCGGCCGCCTTGTGCTCGGCATTCCTTGTGAGTAGCGATTTGTTCAGCCCGTCGATATCACCGCGAAGCCCGGTGGTGGTCTGGCGCTCGATGGTCAGCAACTCGTTGAGCACCGAGATTTCCGAAATTAGATTGGTGTTGTCCTCGCCCTGGCTCGACATGGCCGAGATGATATCGCCGACGCGGGTGGCCAGAGCCTCGATCTCCTTGGCGCGGGCTTCGGTTTCGCCGCGCACCCGATCAATCTTGGACTGGGTTTTGTTGATGAATTCCTCGGTTTTTTTGTACTCGCTGTTAGGATCGGCGGCATCGGTGGTTTGCGCCGCCAGCGCACCCGGCCACAAAATGATCAGCCCCAAAAGCATCCACAATCGCATAGGTTGGCTCCCTCAAAGACCCGTAGCGGCCTGAGAATAGCCGTGGTTGCACCCAAATTACAATTGCCGGAAACAAAAAGGGCGCGCCCTATCCAAGAGCGCGCCCCGATTTGATGGTTTTATTCAGCCCTAGGCAGCTTGTTTGTCGTCTTGGCCGAGGATTTTCCGGGCCTTGCCGACGAGGGTCTCGGCGGGGCCTTTGTTGATCGCGATGCGCCTCGGCTGCAAGGCTTCGGGCAATTCGCGCACCAGATCGATGGTCAGCAATCCATTGTCCAGATTGGCGCCCGCAACCTTGACGTGATCAGCCAGATCGAAAGCCCGCGTGAAAGAGCGTGCCGCAATGCCCCGGTGCAGGAATTTACCACCGCCTTCGCCATCGGTGATGTTGCCGGCAACGCTAAGGGCATTTTCCTTGATCTGGATGTCCAGATCCTGTTCGCGAAAACCGGCCACCGCCATGGTGATCCGATAGGCGTCCTGGTCGACGGTTTCGATGTTGTAGGGCGGATAACCGGGCGTTTGATCGGCGCGCTCGGACGCCGTGCCGAGCATACGCTCGATACGGTCAAATCCAACGGAATAACGAAAAAGGGGTGAGAAATCGTATGTACGCATGACATATCCTCCTAAAAAGCGATATGGGTATATGAACCCGCCAAAATGGCCGGGCTCGGGCTACAAAGATGGAATATGGGCCCGCATTCGGCACCCGCTTCCAATACTGATATAGCCCGCTGGAATTGCTGCGCAAGTGTTGCAGAGCAAAAACGGACAAAATTTAGGAGAAAACGACGAAAATTATTCGACGATATATACGCAGGCTGTGAGGCCGATTATCATGACTGTGAGTATAACAACGAATTCCATGCGATAATTTCCCTGGTAGATGGTTTTGTCCCTTTTGCCGCAAAAGAATTAACGCAAGGTTAACCGTCTTCGTCCCCGGAAAGCCAAAGCGTTGCCGGTCGGCGCAAAAACCACAACAATGCGGGCGCCATGAACATCACTGACTTCCATACAGGGCATGCCCAGGCGCGGCCTGGACACGCGGCCATTGAAGATGGCGGGCGCGTGATCAGCTACGTTGATCTGGACACCGCCTGCAACGCCGCCGCTGCCAATCTGCAGGCCGCCGGCATCGGGCCGGGCGATATGGTCGCGGTCATGCTGCCCGATGGCGCCGATCACCTGATTATATTGTGCGCATTGGCCCGCGCTGGCGCCGTCATCTATTCCTTGAGCCCCGCCGCGTCCAAGGCCGGTATCGCCGCCAGCTTAGAGACGCTAACCGTAAAGGCGGTCATTGCCGAAACCGGCGCCGCCTGGATGGCGGGATTGCAGCGGCTGAGGTTGGCCGATTTGACGGCAGTGCCGGCGTGTCCGTTCGTGCCCGCCAATATAAACGATGATGATCCGTTGCTGCTGGTCCAAACCTCGGCCACCACCGGTGCGGCCAAATTTTTCCTCCGCTCCCACGCCCAGACCATCGAATGGTCACGCCGCTATGCCCAGTGCCAGGGCTTGAGCCCGGTGGATCGCAACTTATCGCTCATCGGCATGGCCTTCCATGGCGGGCGCTCCATGAGCCTGACCATGCTGCATGCGGGCGGCACCGTGGTCATACCCCGATACCGGGGCATGGAGGAATTTACCGCCCAGGTGCAGGACGGGCGCATAACCTATCTGAAACTGACGCCGGCGCATCTCGGCCCGCTGCTAGACCACGCCGCCGGCAAGGGGCTTTTGTTTCCGGATTTGCGGCTGTTGTCGGTAACCACGGCGCCGGTGACGGCCGAGCAGCGCGGCCTGGCGCGTGAACGGTTGTGTGCCAACACGGTGGAGTTGTTCGGCACCAACGAGACCGGCGTGTTGATGCGCGCCAGCCCGGTCGATCAGGACGCTTATCCAGGCGCCCTCGGCCGCGCCGTAGATGGCGTCGAAGCCGGCATCGTTGATGCCGATGACGCCCCAGTGCCGACGGGCGAGATTGGCCAGCTCCGATTTCGCGGGCCCGGCTTCGTTACCAATTATCTGAATGCCCCCGAAGCCGCCGTCGCCGCCTTTCAGGATGGCTGGTTCTATCCTGGCGACCTGGCCAGCATGAACGGCGAAGGCACTGTGTTTTACAAGGGCCGGGCCGACGACATGATCAACAATGCCGGCGTCAAGTTCTATCCCATCGAGGTGGAGGCGGTCCTATTGTCTCACCCGGATATCACCGAGGCCGCCGTATTCGGCTGGCCGTTCCCGCCCCACGGCGAGGCCGCCGTCGCCTGCCTGGTCGCAAACCGGGCGCTTTCTGAACGGGAATTGCGGCGCTTCTGTGCTAAGCTGATCGCCAATCACAAGATTCCCCACAGGTTTCTGGTGGTACCGGAATTGCCGAAAAACCAAATGGGGAAAATCCAGAAGACCCGGCTCAAGGAACTTTACGGGCCCCGGCTGCCGAAACCGGCGCCCTAACGGCAGGGGCCGCGTTCAATCGTTCCAGTAATCGCCCTTCTTGGCCAACTTGCCGACGATATCGGGCCATTCTTTGTCGCCCGAGCGGATGCCGCGCTTGCCGGCGTTTATCCAGGCCCGGTTGATGCCGCGGGTCAGATTTAAATAGAGCTTGTCATTCACGATGACAAAAGCGTCCGGATCAATGTCGTCTGCGTATCCGTGCGCGATGCCCCAGGCTCAGTAGCCGCCATATTGAGGCGCATATTTCCCTGGATTGGCCGCAAACATGTCGCGGTTGGCAGCGCTGGCAAACTGCCAGGTGGCGCCTTTCCAGCGATGCATGATCTCTGCCGTGCCCTTAACCGCTTTTTTCTCGGTGAAATAGGCGACCGTATCGTAGCCGTGGATGGCAACCTCGCCGGAAGTGACATTGATCTCAGTGTTGGCGTTAAGCCCGGGCTGGAACAGGCCGGTGAGAACAATGAACAGAACGGCGGTGACGCCGCCGAAAAAAATGCCCTTCATCAGATTTTTAAAGGTCAATGGATTGTCTCCTGGAATTCTATAGTCATGGATACAAAATAGAGGCGGCGCGCCAGGCCCGCCAATCACCTTTTCTCGACTTAACGATTTCAGCCGGGCCTTGGCGGCGCTAATATACCCGGCTGAAACCTTAAGGAGACGACAATGGCTGCTGACGGAGATGGCGCCCGCCCGCGCACAAATCAAGCGGACTTGGGCGCATTGATCGCCCAATTGAAGGCGAGCTATGGGGAGCGCGCTTCTACCTCCTTGGCGGTACGCGAACAGCACGCGCAAGGCTTTTCGTTCCACGATATAAGGCCCGCCGACGTGGTGGTGATGGCCAAAACCGAGGCCGAGGTCGCTGACATCGTCGTCGCCGCCGCCAAATACAGTGCGCCGGTTATCGCCTATGGAACCGGCACCTCCATCGAAGGCCAATTGGCGGCGCTGGAAGGCGGCGTCTGCATCAACACAGCCGAAATGAACAGTATCCTCTCCGTCAACGCCGAGGATATGGACGTCACCGTCGAGCCCGGCGTCACACGCAAGCAGTTGAACGAGCATTTGCGCGATACCGGCCTGTTCTTCCCGGTCGATCCCGGCGCCGATGCTTCGATCGGCGGCATGGCGGCGACGCGGGCGTCGGGCACCAACGCGGTGCGCTACGGCACCATGCGGGAGAACGTGCTGGGCCTGCGCGTCGTGCTCGCCGACGGGCGCGTTATCCATACCGGCGGGCGCGCCAGGAAATCGGCCGCCGGGTATGACCTGACGCGGCTTTTCGTCGGCTCCGAAGGTACCCTCGGCGTGATCACGGCGATCACGCTCCGGCTCTACGGCATCCCGGAAGCCATCTCTTCGGCGGTGGTCCAGTTCGATGACATGGAAGGCGCCGTCAATGCGGTGATCGCCACCATCCAGTGGGGCATCCCCATCGCCCGCATCGAATTTATCGACGAGGTTCAGATGGACGCCATCAATCGCTATTCCAAGCTCAATTACGGCCTCAAGCCCACGTTGTTCTTGGAATTTCACGGCTCGACAAGCGGCGTCACCGAACAGACGACACGCATGGGCGAGATATGCGACGAGTTTGGCGGCGGCGATTTCCAATGGACCACCGACGCCGAAGAAAGCCGGCGCCTGTGGCAGGCGCGCCACGATGTGGCCTTTGCCTGCGTTGCCTTGCGCCCCGGCAGCCAGGCCATGGCCACCGATGTCTGCGTCCCCATTTCGCGCCTCGCCGAATGCGTATTGGAGACGCGCAAAGATATCGACGCGGAGGGCGTCGTTGCGCCCATCGTCGGCCATGTGGGCGACGGCAACTTCCACGTGGCGTTTCTGATCGGCCCCGATGACCGTGAAGGCGATTTGATCATCGCCAACCGGATCAACAAGAAACTGGTGGAGCGGGCCATTGCAATGGGCGGCACCTCCACCGGCGAGCACGGCGTCGGCCAGGGCAAAATGGCCTATATGGATTTGGAACATGGCGAGGCGTTGGATGTGATGCGCACCGTCAAGATCGCGCTGGATCCGAATAACATCATGAATCCGGGGAAAATCTTCACCATCTGAGGTGTTTTTTAATTTAGTTATCCATGTGTGATGCGCATCACATACCTTTTGCGCTGGCCCCGCTAATATCTCCCCAAGATCACACGGGACTGGACCCCCCGGCAAAATGATCCTCCTCCTAAAGACCTCCCCTCCCCCTCCGGCCCTGTATGGGCCGGATTTTATTTGTGGCCTATTCCCGTACTGGCGGGGATAATGGCGGACGCTGAAATTCAGGAATACCCCTCGTGACAATCGAAACGGAGACCAGCGCGCACCAGCGCGCCAACGGGATGCTGGCGGTCTTTTACGCGGCCTTGTTTTCCGGGCTGCTGGCCATCATGTGGGTCATCGTGCGCCAGGTGGCGGAGCGTATTCACGCCGTGGAAATCACCTTTTTCGGCGTTACCTTTGGATTTTTGGTGTTGCTGCCATCACTGCTCCGGCACGGAACGGGCATCTTTCACACAAGACGCCTGGGCACCCATATGTTGCGCGGGCTGATCAACTCCATCGCCATCCTGACCTGGTTCACCGCGCTTACCTTGATGCCGCTGGCCGATGCGACGGCGCTCAATCTGTTGGCGCCCTTGCTGGTGACCGCCGGCGCTATCGTATTTTTGCGCGAAAGCGTCGGACCCAGGCGCTGGTTCGCCCTTGGCCTCGGCGCGTTGGGCGGGCTGGTGATCATTCGGCCTGGCTTTCAGGAGATCAGCATCGGCGTCTGGCTGGCCTTGGCCACGGTGGTGTTTTCGGCCATCCAGCGCCTGCTCGCCAAATCCCTGTCGGCAACCGAGAACAGCATAACCTCGGTGCTGTATCTGATGGCGTTCATGATCCCGGCAGCGTTGGTGGCAGCCAGTTTCGTCTGGGTATGGCCAACGCCACAGGAATATCTGTGGCTGGCGGTCATTGGCGCATTTTTGAGCGCCGGCCATTTCGCCCTGATGAAATCGTTGCAACTAGCCGATGTCAGCGCCCTTGAGCCGATCAACTTCACCCGGCTGATCTGGGGCGCAGGCCTGGGCTTTTTCTTTTTCGCCGAAGTTCCCGATGTCTGGATCTGGGTCGGCGGCGTGATGATCATCTCGGCGACCACCTATGTAGCGCGCCGGGAAGCCGCTTTGCGGTCTGCTTAGAGCGGTTCCGCTCTAATCGGCGGCGATTGTGCGGTGCGCCGGCAGGATCAGCGAAACCGTGGTCCCTTCGCCGGGCACACTTTCTATTACCAGCGAGCCGCCATGCAGTTCGGCAAAGGAATTGGCGATGGTCAGGCCAAGGCCGGTGCCCTCGTGGCTGCGCGTCAGGCTGTCACTTTCCACCTGATTGAACGGCGCAAGGATGCGTCCGAGATCACCGGGCTCGATACCGATGCCGGTGTCCGTAACGAAGATCACGGCCTGGCTATCTTCGTCCAGCCGGCAGCCGGTGATAACAGTGCCGCCGTCGGGGGTAAACTTGACCGCGTTGGCCAGCAAGTTCATCAGCACTTGGCGAATCTTGATGTCGTCGGCGAGCACCACGGTCGATGCGCGGGCGCGCTCGAATTCCAGCGTGATGGATTTTTTACCGGCCCGGTTTTCGATCAATTCCAGGCAATTCTCGATAGCCTTATCGAGATTGACCTCGGTCTCATTAAAGCTGTGCTCACCGGTCTCGATACTGGAAAGCTCCAGAATATCGTTGATAATACGCAACAGATGGGCGCCGGAATTATGAATCAGGCGCACATAATCCTTATATTGTTCTGAGCCCAAGGCGCCGAATGCTTCCGAGCGCATGAGATCGGAAAAACCGACGATGGCGTTCAGGGGCGTGCGCAATTCGTGGCTCATATTGGCCACAAAATGGCCCTTGACCCGGTCCGCCAGTTCGGCTGCTTCCTTGGCCTTGAATAGCTCGCGCGCGCGTCTTTCCAAATCCAGGTTGGTCTTGTGCAGGGCCGCAACCGCCCGGTTCTGTTCAGTCACGTTGAACACTTCGGCCATGAACCGGTTTTCGCGGCCATCGTCGAAGTCGATAAAATTCATGCGCACATCCCAGACCGTGCCGTCCATTGCCACCAGCTTGACCAACTGCATGGCTTCGTCGGACAGAATTTTTTCGAGGGCGGCGCGCATGATCTCGCGGTAATCAATGTGGATAAAATCAAACAGCGAGCGACCGGTAAACTGATCCGCGCCCCGACCGCCGAGAAGAAGAATTCCAGCTTGGTTTATAAAGGTGATATCGCCATTGCTCTTACAAATGCAGGACATGTTGAGGGCATTGTCGATCAGCTTCCGGTAGCGGCTTTCGGAGCGGTGGATGTCTTCGGACAAATGCACCCGATCAGATATGTCATGAACACTGATCACGGTCATGCGGTTGCCAAATTCATCGCCCGCGAAAAAACTGACATCGGCACTGAAAGTAGCGCCATCGGCGGCTTTCAGTTTGAGCGGGATCGGCGTATCGCCAATCAGGCGGCCATCGAAAATATCGGATTCGGCATAGGCGGGCGCGCAATCGGGCGTCAAGAAATCGTAAAATGACCGCCCAGCCAGGGCTTGATCATCCGCTGCCAGCAGCATGGCCCGACCGGCCTGGTTCAAATACACAACCCGACCGCCATCGCAGAGGAATATACAATCTCGCGAATATTCGAATGCCCGCGTCAAATCCGTTTCCCAGGCGGCCTCTGGCCTGGAAATCGGTTTGTCGCTGTTTTTTGATTCACCCGCAAGCGGGGATCGATCAGTAGCCACGTCTTCGGATATCCCCTGAGCTCAAATTTGGCCCACCCTGTTCATTCTCGCGGCGTTTGCGCCGGCAGACGGCTTCGGCGCTTCAAACTACCAATCGAAGCGGCCTATCCGGATTACATTACAAATGGTTACGGCAAGCCCGGGCGGCCCCATGTGGTAATCCGTATTAATTCTAGGGATTATACCTATATTTCAATACTGATCTCGCCTGCAATTCTAGAACAAAGAGCGCACCATGCCGCCATCGGCACGCAACGCGGCGCCATTAATGGCCGACGCCCTGGGCGAGCAGAGATAGGCCACAAAGCTGGCGATTTCGTGCGGTTCTGCCCAGCGCTGCAGCAACGATGTACGCCCCTCGCCGCCGGCGAAGTATTCCTTGCTCATGGCTTCCGGGGTGGTGCCCTCGATCTCGGCCATCTGTTTCATGAAGGCTTCGACGCCATCGGTCCAGGTCGGCGCCGCCAGCACTGAGTTTACCGTAACGCCCGTGCCAACGGTCAACTCGGCCAGGCTACGGGCCACCGACACCTGGGCGGTTTTGCTCATAGCGTAATGGGCCATCACCGGGTTGGGCTTTTCGCTTTGGTCCGATCCGATGAAGATGATGCGCCCCCAGCCGTCCTCCAGCATTGCCGGCATGAGCGCGCGGGCCAGGCGCACGCCACTCATCACGTTCAACTGGAACATATCGGTCCATTCGTCGTCGGAGATTTCGAAGAACGGCTTGACGGTAAAGACGCCCACATTGTTGACCAGAATATCGATGGGCGCGCCAATCTGATCCAACAAGGATTCGGCGCCGGCGGCGTCCGACAAATCAGCGGCGGCGACGGTGACATCGCCGGCGGCTGACAATTCTTCAGCGGCAGCGGCCAAACGGTCCGCATCGCGGCCATTGATGATCACGGCGGCGCCTTCGCGCAGCAGATCGGCGGCGATGGCACGGCCAATGCCGAGGCTCGATCCGGTTACCAGGGCACGTTTGCCCGATAGCTCTAAATTCAACTCACCAGTCTCCCCAAATATGCTCCGACATTGTAGACAGCCACCCGATCGATAATCAATCGAGATCGGCAACGGCCCCGATTTGCAAACTGCACGGATGTAATCCGGATCAGTGTAAAGCTTCGATCGTAAGCACGAGACGCAACCTCTGATGGCTTTCCCTGGTCTGTCCTAATAGCCGGCATCTGATTTCAGCGCATCAATCCAATCGGCATTGATCTGGCTCCGCTGGCGCCTCAAGGCTGTGGGCTGCTGCAAAAAGTCAAAATCCGTTTCAACGCCAACGAAATCGAAGAGCTTGGCGATGACGCTATCTCGGTCGGTTTCCAGATCCTCGTAGCGGATGTGCAATGGATCGATCTCGTTGGCGGCGAAAAAATAGTCCCAGGCCGCGCGTTCCTCGCAAATAAATTGCGCCGATTTGCGCAAGGATTGGCGGTCAAGTTCCAGCGCCTCGTGGCCCTGCATGGAGTTCCAGTTGCCGGTTCGAACGGCGATGTTATGGGATACGATCTGGGCTAGAATATCAGCGCGCGTCAGATGGATAAATTTGGCCCCCGGAAAATGTTTGGAGATCAGTTTCGCCTTGGTGAGATTGCCGATCTGCCAATGCTGAATTTTGGCGCCGAACAGACCGTTTGCCGTGGTTCGGTGCTTTTTCAATAATTCGATATAGCGCTCCATGGGCACATGTCCGTTTCGCCCGATGCCGAAATTCTTGGTCATGCGACGAATGCCCGAGCGATTGTTGAAATATTCCGCTGGCACGCCCATGACGCCGCTGGCAATCAGCAGCTCGCACAAATGGCTGCTGCCGGTCCGGGGCGCGGAGCAGATCAGATAATAGCGGCGCGCGTCCTTCGTATATTCCGGCTGATCGAACTTGGGCTCATATACATCCATCATCGCCCGGCGCCCCCGGCGGCGGCGTTTTGAGCCAATTCGGTCAGTTCGGATGTGACCACCTTGCCGGCGGCATTTTTCGGCAATTCCCGCAGCCGCAAAATTTGCACCGGCGCGCGCTCTCCCAACATCTCGTGACAGTGGTCCTGCAGATCCATTGCCCGCGCCCCGGCACGGACGACCACCGCAGCGCCCGGCATTTGCCCTCGGGCTCCACCGGGGATCGGAAAAGCGGCTGCCTCGATAACATCGACATGGCGCAGCAGCACGTTCTCGATTTCCGCCGGGTAAATATTGATGCCGTCATAGATCATCACGT
Organism: Rhodospirillaceae bacterium; assembly: GCA_018674495.1. Classification (GTDB taxonomy): domain Bacteria; phylum Pseudomonadota; class Alphaproteobacteria; order Rhodospirillales; family UBA2165. Next base: position 19,909 of record JABHAA010000143.1, read on the forward strand.
CGTCGGCGCGGCCATGGTGGATCAATTCGCCCGCATCATTGATGGAAACCATATCTTCGGTCTGGAACCAGCCGCCGCTGATGGCGCCTGCGAAAGCCTCCGCATCGCCCAGATAGCGCGCGATCATCGCCGCCGACTTTACCTTGAGCCTGCCGATTTCACCGCCGGTCAGGACAGTGCCATCATCGCCGATGATCTCCACTTCGATACCGGGCCCTGGCGGACCGACGCTGCCGGCACTCTGGCCCACCATTTCAGGCCTCAAAACGGACACCCGGCCAACCTCGGTCATGGAATAGTAAATATGCAAGTTAGGCGACAAGCGGCTTCTAATTTGCGGGCGCAGCGCTTCGGGAATGGCGCTCGAGGAAAGCTTGAAATTGCGAAGGCCGGGCAGCAGCGGCGTCGCTTCCGGCGCGATCTCTAAAAGCCGGTTGGCATGCACCAACGTGCCGCACAGAACATTGATACCAAGATCGGCGGCTCGGCGGGCGAGGTTTCTGACGGTGA